>CAMWQK010000028.1 GCA_947176445.1 uncultured Clostridia bacterium
GACTAATGTGCAAAAAAAGACGGCGGTCTGCCGTCTTTTGTGTTTTACCGTGCGATTATTTGTCGCCTTGCATTGCCGCAAGTACCGCGCCCTCCAACTGCTCGTAGGTGATCGAACCCTGACGCGTGTAAGAAATTACCCCCTCGCGATCGACGACGAGCGTGATCGGCCAGGTGTCTCTGCCGCCGAGGATCGGGAACGTCTCGGGCTTGCCGTCTACGAGATTATCCTGCGCAAACAGGATGTGGTAGCCGTCCCACTTCGCCTTGATGAACGGCGCGACCGGTTCGTACGAAACGCCCTGAATGGCGACGACGACCACGTCGTCCGCATAGCTGTTCTGTAACTTTTCAAAGAGCGGGATCTCGGCAACGCAGGGCGTGCACCAGGTTGCCCAGAAGTTGACGACGACGACTTTTCCGCGGTAATCGGAGAGCGTGAAGTTCTCCTCTTCCTCGGGATAGAGCTTGACGGTGAAGTCGTAGCAAGTATCGCCCACCTCGCTCGTAATGCGCTCCGCATCCTTGTCGATAAAATTATAATACACGAGCGCGGAGACGAGAAGCGCAAGCGCACAGATCCAAGAGACGAGCTGCGCCCAGAAGGCGCGCGTCTTTTTGGGCTTCGCAGGCGCAACTGCCGCAGCCTCAACGGACGCGTCGCTCACCGCGATCTCCACGGGTGCGACCTCGACCGTCATGACGCTTTCCGCGCCTTTTTCCGCCGTCTCGCTTGCAGCGGCGTTGCTCAAAAATGCGCCGAGCGGTTTCTCTTCCGAGGGGGGCGCGATCTCCGCATTTGCATGCACGAAGAGCTTGGAGCCCTTCCAGCTGATCGCGTGCGCGGGGCAGACCTTGATGCACTCGCCGCAGTGAATGCACTCGTGATCGCCGACGCGTTTGATATCCATTTTGCAGTGCTGAATACACAGTCCGCAATCGGTACACTTATTCTTATCGAGCTTGACGCCGAGCAGCGCGATCTTACTGAACAGACCGTACAGCGCGCCGAGCGGGCAGAAGAAACGGCAGAAGAAGCGGTAGATGAACACGCTCGCAACACTGAGGACGCAGAGCACCGCGAACTTCCAGGTGAAGAGCGGACCGAGCATCGCATACAGATCGGCGTTGTGCGGATTGACGAGGAGCCCGATCGCTCCTTCGAATGTTCCCGCAGGGCAGATGTATTTGCAGAATGCGGGCACGGGGAATTTTACGATCGAATACATAAGCGGGATGATTGCCACCAGCCCGACGAGTAGTACGTATTTGAAATAGGAAAAAATCCTCGTGAATTTGCTCTTTTTGAGTTTGGGCGATTTGATTTTATACAGGAGCTCCTGACCAAGCCCGACGGGGCACAAAAATCCGCACACCGTTCTGCCGAGAATCAGCCCGAACAGCATGATGATGCCGAGCACGTAGAAAGGCGCACGCGTTCCCGAAGCCGCAAGCGCGTTCTGAAGCGCGCCGAGCGGACACGCTCCCACCGCACCGGGGCAGGAGTAGCAGTTGAGCCCGGGAAGGCACATATTCTTGGTCGCGCCCTTGTAAATGCCGCCGCTGATAAAGCCCTTGATGTTCGCATTGTACAGCAAAGCGGCATACAGCTGAATGAGCCTGCGCTTACTCGGCTTATGCTTCGACCACCAATTTTTGAGTTTTGTAAAAAACTTCTTCATGCTTAACCCAACCCGATGCACTCGGTGCAGATGTTGATTGCCTTGATGAGTACGTCGCCCATGCCGCCGTTCCAGATGCCGACGCCGATGAACACAACGGCAACCGTGCCGACGATAATGCGCGCGACAAGCCGCGCACGCTCGGTATGGAGCGCCTTGTTGACCTTATTCAAAAATCCCTTGAAGCCGACCGTGACCTCTTCGGCAGGCGCGGGCTTTACGCCGCCGCCCGTCTCTTTGAGCACCGTCTTTACGCTATCCAACTCGCGCTTCACGCTGATTCCCTCGAAAATGGCAACGCCGACAACAACGACAAAGGAAGCCGCGATCCAGGGGAGCACGTGGCGAAGCATTTTCAGAATTTCCGCATTCAGGTTCTCGGACGGGAAGTGCGACGAATTGAAGAGATACACCGCGCTCATGATCGCCGAAAGCAGACAGAACGCCGCCGCGCCGATGCGCACGTAGAGGCGGATATTCTGCGATTTTTGCAGTGCCCCTGCACGATCTGCGGGCACGCGGGCACGAAGGCGCGCGAGCGTCTTATAATCGTTCTTATAGGGAGGGAGCTTCTTCTCCTCTGCATGCAGTACGGCAAAGAGAATTGCGCCGACTATGACGAACGCCACCCACATCCAGACGGGCACGGCGATATAGGAGAGATGCTTTCCGACGATCTCGCGGCTGTAAATATCGCCGACGTGATCGGGCGAAATGCCGTCATAATAGATGATCGCCGCCTGCACGATGAACAGGATGCCGACGACGACGGTAAACACGCCTAAAAATACGGAATACCAGAAGCGTATCTGCTTTGCGTACTTCTGAACGTCTTTGATGCTCTGCACGTCTGCCCTCCTTTCCGTGCGAGGCTGCACGGGGATTATTTCGTTTTATTATAATGGGAAATTTACAAAAAGTCAAGTACTTGTGTGTGTAAATACACAGATGGCAGACATTGGATACTCAGTCAAAGCCAAAGAGGTCGTTCGGCGTGATATCGAACCGACGGCAAAGATACACGAGCTTCTCGTAGTCGAGCTGGATCTTGCCCGTCTCGTAATCGCTGTACTCGGACTGATATTTTTTGAGTTCCGCCGCGATCTGCTTTTGCGTGATCCCCTTCTGCTGGCGCGCGCTCTTCAGGTTCTCCCCCACGTATTTTGCAATATTCATTCTTTTTGTCTCCCCGTTTGCCCTTTTTCTAAAATATAGGAAATACTCCAATAAATTAGTTGACATATAGGAAATAATCCTATATAATGATGGGCAAGCAGAGAATTTTTACACGGAGGAAGAACCTGTATTCTCTCACGGAATAAGTTACGCTCACAGTCGATCCGCAAAATCGAAAAAAGAGCTTTCGTTGCCAAGGCAACGGAAGCTCTTTTTTGTTTCCGCATAAGGGGACTTGACTTAACCGTCCGTTTGCGATATAATATCATTACTACAACCACAGGAAAAAACGCTATGGATAAAAATCTCTACGATCTCTGCGTCAACGTACTCAAAGAGGAGCTGCTGCCCGCTATGGGCTGTACCGAGCCGATCGCCGTTGCCTACTGCGCGGCGCTTGCGCGCGATGCGTTAGGCGCGCGTCCCGAGCGGGTGGAGATCGCCGTCAGCGGCAATATCTTGAAAAACGTAAAGAGCGTCATCGTCCCCAACACGGGCGGGCAGAAGGGAATTATCTCCGCCGCCTGCGCGGGCATCGTTGCGGGCGTGAGCGAAAAGCAGCTCGAATGCCTCTCCGCCGTTTCGAATGAGCAGCGCGAGGAGATCGCCGCATATAAGCAAACGGCGCAGTTCACCGTCGAAAAATCGACCTCAGACAGCGTGTTCGATATTTCCGTCCGCGTTCACTTTGGCAAAGACGAGGCGTACGTGCGCATTGCGGAGCGGCACACCAACGTCGTCAAAATCACGCACAACGGCAAGACGGTTCTCGACAAAGAGTGCGAATGCAATCACGCGGAGGACGTGTGCACCCGCGACGATCTCACCGTGGAGAACATCTTCGACTTTGTAACAAACGCCGATCTTGCCGAGATCACGCCCCTTCTCGAGCGGCAGATTTCCTATAACATGACGATCGCCGAAGAGGGACTTAAGAACGACTACGGCGCACGCGTCGGCAAAGTGCTCTTGAAGGCGTTCGGGGAGAGCGTACACAATCGCGCCAAGGCGACCGCCGCGGCGGGTTCGGACGCACGCATGAACGGTTGCGAACTGCCCGTCGTCATCGTGTCGGGCAGCGGAAATCAGGGAATTACCGCTTCCGTTCCCCTCATCGTCTACGCAAGGGAGATGGGCGTACCGCACGAAAAGCTGTTGCGCGCGCTTGCCCTTTCCGACCTCGTCACCGTTCACTTGAAGTCGGGGATCGGACGGCTGTCCGCCTACTGCGGCGCGGTGAGCGCAGGCTCCGGCGCGGGCGCGGGAATCTGCTACCTGAGCGGCGGAGGCTTAGATGATATCTGCCATACCCTCATCAACGCGCTCGCGATCGACTCCGGAATCGTGTGCGACGGGGCGAAATCGAGCTGCGCCGCAAAAATCGCATCCGCGGTCGAGGCGGGACTGCTCGGCATGGAGATGTATGCGAACGGCAGCGAGTTCTGCGGCGGAGACGGTATCGTCGCCTCGTGCGTGGAAGAGACGATCAAAAACGTCGGCGAGATTGCAAGGCTTGGCATGAAGTCCACCGACGAGGAAATTATCCGACTCATGATCAAGAGCGTCAGCTAAAACTGTAACAAAAAACGGCGGTGATTACTCACCGCCGTTTTTTTATTTCAAATTACGAATATACCGTAAACTGCGCGTCGTTGTTAAAGACCATATCGACCGCGATCAGCTCGTCGCCGCGCGAGACGACAATGGTCACCGTGTCGCCCTTGCGCACGTTGAAGAGCTCGCTGCTCGGAACGTGCATGCGCGTGATGAGTTTCTCCTGTCCGTTCCCCACCTTGATGGAATACAGCACGTCGCCCGCTTTCAGCTTGCCGTCTGCAACGCTTCCGCTCGTGACCGAATCGACGACGAGCGTCTCCATAATGTACGTTCTGCACGTCGCTTCGTCGTAGACCGCCTTGCTGCTCTGCGTCTTCATGGTGATACCAAGCGTCGCGCGGGACGCGCCCCTCGATTTGTTCACCGCGGAATTATCGATGATGTTCTGCGTGATCGCAAGCGCGAGGTTGGAAGGGATCGCATATCCCATGCCCTCGACGCCGTCCTCTTCGCGCTTGGCATTGACAATGCCCATGAGCTTGCCGTCCGCATTGAACAGACCGCCGCCCGAATTGCCGTGATTGACCGTTGCGTCCGTGCGGATCTCGAGCAGAGAGATCGTGCGCGTATTGTCCGACGCCTTGATCTCGATATACTCCTTATCAACGGAGACGATGCCCGAAGAGACGGAGATCCCGTTCCCCTTGGCGTTGCCGACCGCATACACCTTCTCGCCTACGACGATCGCGTCCGAATCGACCGCGACGGCGGCTGTTGCAGAGCTCTCTTTGAGGAGCTTGCTCCCCTCTACCTTCAAAACGGCGATATCGTAGTCCATCGCCCCGCCGACGTAGCTCGCGGAAATCGCCCCGCTCGAAATCTCGCCGCCATAGAGATAGACGGAGGGTTTTGCGCAAATGCGCTCCTGAACGCCCGACTCCGCACTGTAAACAACGTGATAGTTGGTGATGATATACGCGTCGCCCGCTCCCCTGTCGAGTGAGTAGATGACGCCCGAGCCCGCGCTCGTGATCGTCGTCTCCTGCTTCTGCGTACTGCCGAACCAGTCCGTCTTGATATACTCGATCTTCGTGAACGGACAAACGATACTCACAACGGAAGTGAGCGCGGCATTGATCTGCGCACTGTCGTCACCCGAGAGACTGATGTTGAGCTCCTTCAAAAAATCGACGAAGCTGCCCGTGTAGCCGTCCGCCCTTGCCTCGTCGTAGAGTTTTCTCAGCTCCGTGCTCGAACCCGTACTCTCCGAGAGAAAATCCTTCTCCGATCCGTCGTAGCCGAGACTTCCCGCGATCTCATAGGGATTGCGTGTATTTGCCGTATCCTCGCCGCCGAAGCACCCGCAAAGAGACATTGCGAGCGCTCCCGCGAGCGCCGCCGACACGATCGCCACACAAACGCGTTTCTTCATGCTTCACCTCAATCCTAACGATTTTCTACCGCCCATTATACTCTGCTGTCTGTTTGGCTGTTTATAACGGCGTGAAATTTTCGTGAACTTTTCTCAACTAATTATACCACAATTTTTTGCCGTTTACAACCGAGTTTGCAAAATTATTTTTCGTTCGTAAAAACGCCCCGTGCGGCTGATTGCCGTACGGGGTATTGTGTTTTAATTTATTCGTAGTTCTTTTTATAGTGAATAAACAGCGCGATGAAGGCGGAAATCAATCCGAGGCACGCAACGCCGAGGAGGATACTCGCCACGATCGCGACGACGTTCTCATCCCCGCCGACGGGCGAGAATACGACAAATGCGATCGTCGATTCGAGATCGGTATAGTCGCTCGTTCCCTCGACCGAAGCGGTGAGCGTATACGTTCCCGCTTTGAGCGACGCAAGATCGGTCTGCACGTTTCCGTCCGCATCTTTTACGGTGAACGTCACCTGTCCGTATGCGGCTTTCCCGCTGATCGCGTTTGTCACCGCATTGTATGTACCCTGATTCCAGCGCGTGATATTGGGCGCTTCCTCCCAATAGTTGTTGACCTGAAGAATGCTGAACAGAATTTCCGTCCGCATCGCCTCATAGTCGTCCGAAGCCGCGAGCGACGCCACCAGAATATATTCGCCCGCAGGGACTTTCCCGTCCTCGTTCCGGAATCCGTTCATATTGCCGACGACTTCTTCGCCCGTCGGCTTGCCGTCTGCGTCCGCAAGATAGAAGGAGTACGTGACGTCCTCCGCTTTCCCGTACAGCGGCACCGCCTTGGGAACGTCGTTTTCCACGGAATACTGCCCATAGTACCACCGCACGATGGTCGGCGTCGTCGTCCACTGGTTGTACGCCTTGAACACGTGGAAGGGCACTTCCGCATGACTTGCGGTATAGTTGCGGGTCTCATCCACCCACACGTACATGAGGTAGCTCCCCGCAGGGATCTCTCCGTCCGTGTCTCTGCGGAACGCTTCCATCGATGCGACGCCTTCGCCGACGCGCTCGCCGTCCTGATCGAGGCGGTAGAACATGAACTGCGTCTCCCCGCTCGTCGCTCTGCCGACGGGACGGTTTACGGTCTCGTCGTATTCGGAGAAGCGCCAGCTCGTAATGCTCGGCGTGACTTCCCACAGGTTCGTCGCCTGCAAAATCTCAAAGTGCGTTCTGCCCGTGAGTGCCTTGTAGTTGCCGCCCTCACTAAGCTCCGCAACGAGATAGTACCAGCCCGCATCGACGGGAACTTCCTCCGAAGGCTCGCCGAGCTCCTCGCCCGCCTCGTTGCTCTCGATATAGCGATATGTAACGCTCGCGCCCGCCTCGATGAACCGAGGCGCGGAGAAGGGACTGTTGATCTCCTCGCGATAGTTGCCGTACGTCCAGTTTGCAATGCTCGGCGGCGCGTTCCATGCGTTATCCGCCTTCTCGATGGTGAACGTCGTCTCCGCAACGGGATCGCCCAATGCGCTCCCCGCCCACTTATAGTAGCTTGCATCGCGCAGAACAAAGGTAATGCAATAGGTCGTTGCATCGATACAGCCGTTCGCGGGATACATCGCATAGTAGTTGCGGCTCTCCTCGAACTTCGGATGAATGGGATACCCCGTATATACTTCGTTTCCGATGGTGGGAACTGCAAGCGTCTCGATAATCACGACGTCGAAGTATTTTTCCGTATTCTCGGAAGGCGTATAATTTGCCGCTTCCGCGCGGTAACTGATGCGGTATCTGCCCGCCGCGAAAGGCGCGACTTCGGCGCGGTGCGCATTCCCCGCCATGTAGGCGCTGTTTGAAAGTTCCTCTTTGGTATGATAGTGCCCGTTGTTCGCCGTGTCCGAAACGCGGTAGGTCACCGTATCGCCCGCAAAATATTCATCCGCACCCGCCGTCGCCCAGAAGCTCGTATCCGCCGTACCGCGATCATACTCGATCGGCTGTGCGGAAACTTCGGGCAGCAACACCTCGCCCGTATAGTCGAACGTGAACGTTCGGTTCAAAAGCTCTGTATCGAGCGTCTCTTCCGGCGACGAGTAGTCATAATTCTTCGTCTGAACGGTAAACGTCAGATCCTTTTCAAAGGGCGCACACATCTCGGTCGCGCCGTACGTTGCCGTTAAGCGATACTGCCCCGCGGGCATGTACCCGTTGAGGTAGTAGGAGAACTCCGCAGTCGTAAACGCTTCGCCGATCCGCACCTCTTCATCGTAGCGGTATGTAAAATACAGACTGTACCCGATCTCGTTTTCATCGCTCTCGTAGCGCATGTGCGGCGCGGAAATTTCCCCGATACTCCCGTAGACCAAATTGCCCGGGAGTGCGTATTCCTTGCCCGACGCGTCGAGAAGCTCGTTATTGACGGTAGTATCGTCCTCCGCGCGC
>CAMWQK010000029.1 GCA_947176445.1 uncultured Clostridia bacterium
TCGATGAAGATAATGCCGTCGTTCTCGGCGCGGCGAAGCGCCTCTTCCTGCACCGCGTCGTTATCGATGAGCCGTTCCGCCTCTTCGGCAATAAAAAGGTTCATCGCTTCTTTTACGGCGATCTTGCGCTTTTTCTTCTTTTTGGGAAGCATCTCGCCGAAGATCGAGCCGAGATTGATGGCTGCGCCGCCCGGCATGAGCTCCATCGTCTTGGGTTCGTCGTCCACTTCCGCCTCGACAACGAGTTTATCGTACGTGCCCTTGCGAAGCCCGTCTAAAAGGTTCTTTTCGAAAATTTCCCTCGAAAGCTCTCCGCGATCCTCCTTCTTCGCCTCGGCTAAGATTCGAAGCATCTTGCGCTCGGCGGCGTCCGTCGCCTTGACTTTGACTTCCGCCGTCTTCTCGTCCTTGACAAGGCGGAATGCGCACTCCACGAGGTCGCGCACCATACCTTCTACGTCCTTGCCGACGTAGCCGACTTCGGTGTACTTGGTCGCCTCCACCTTGATAAAGGGCGCTTTGACGAGCTTTGCAAGACGGCGTGCGATCTCCGTCTTGCCGACGCCCGTGGGACCCTTCATGATGATATTTTTGGGCGTGATCTCCTCACGCAGTTCGGGAGAGAGCTGCGCGCGGCGATAGCGGTTACGGAGTGCGATGGCGACCGCCTTTTTCGCCTCCTCCTGCCCGATGATGTGTTTATTTAATTCATTTACAATTTGTCTGGGTGACAAGTTCATAAAAACTCCTTTTCGAACGATTTGTTTTGCAAAACGACGAAACCATTCTAAAATTATGTTTCGCGAGGAAAACCACGCTTTTCCGCTGCGAGCCTCAATTTGCCAAAAACTTTTGGCTTATTGTCTGTTGTTGAAAAATGACAACACCCTAAGCTCAGCAATCAAAGTAAATTTCCTCGAACGATTTGTTTCCGTCCTTGAAACAAATCGTTCGAAACCTCATCACACGCACTCGCAGATGATGTGATCGTTCGTATACACGCAGATCTCACTTGCAATTTTGAGCGACTTGCGCGCGATCTCCTCTGCCGAGAAATCCGTGTTCTGAGAAAGCGCACGCGCCGCAGCGAGGGCGTAGTTGCCGCCGCTGCCGATTGCGCAGATACCCTCGTCCGGCTCGATGACTTCCCCCGTGCCCGAGAGAATAAGCAGCGTATCCTTATCTGCCGTGATCATCATGGCGTCCAGCTTTCTGCCGATCTTATCCGACCGCCAAAGATCCGCAAGCTCCACTGCCGAGCGCATGAGGTTGCCCGCGAACTTGTTGAGCATGCCCTCGAACCGCTCGGAGAGAGAGAACGCGTCGGTCACAGAGCCGGCAAAGCCGAGAATGACCTTTCCGCCGTAGATACGGCGCACCTTGATCGCCGTATTCTTGAATACGACCGATTCGCCCATGGTGACCTGACCGTCGCCCGCGATTGCGGTGACGCCGCCCTTCTTGACGGCGCAGATCGTCGTTCCGCGAAATTCCATTATTTACTCCTTTTCTTCGCAGAGCCGCGCACGGAATGCCCGAATTTCTTCGAGCGCGCGCTCCGCAAGATATCTCTTTTTGAGTTTTTTATCTCTGATCTCGGGAAACCCTTCCGCAAGTATCCCGAAGTTTGCATTCATCGGTTGAAAATCTTTATTCGGCGTTGCGATGTAGCGGGCAAGCGCGCCGAGCACCGTCCTCTCGCTCGGAACGAGCGTTTCCTTTCCGACGAGCCGCCGCCACAGATTGAGACCCGCGAGGAGTCCGCTTGCCGCACTCTCGACGTACCCTTCCACCCCCGTCATCTGCCCTGCAAAGAAGAGCATGGGGTTGTCCTTTACCGAAAAATCGGCACTTAAAATTTCGGGCGAAGAGAGATAGGTATTGCGGTGCATCACGCCGTAGCGCAAAAACTCGGCGTTTTTGAGTGCGGGAATGAGCGAGAACACACGCTTTTGTTCGCCGAACTTCAAGTTGGTCTGACAGCCGACGAGCCCGTACGCCGCGCCCGCCGCGTTCTCCTTGCGCAGTTGCAATACCGCCCAGGGGCGCGTCCCCTGCCATTCGAGCCCCACAGGCTTGAACGTACCGTATCGCAACGTATCCTTTCCCCGCGAAGCCATGACTTCGAGCGGCATACACCCCTCGAAAATTTCCCGCTTCTCAAAGCTATGCAGAACCGTCTTTTCGGCGCTTACAAGCTCTGTCACGAAAAGCTCGTACTCCGCTTTATTTAAGGGGCAGTTGATATAATCCCCCGTCCCCTTGCCGTAGCGGTCGCCCATAAACGTCATATTATAGTCGATACTGTCCGCCGCGACGATGGGCGCGGACGCATCATAGAAGTGCAACCCGCCGCCGAACTTTTTTTCGATCGACACGGAGAGCGCATCGCTCGTGAGCGGACCTGTTGCGATGATCCCTTGCTCGGGGAGCGTCTCCTGTTCCCGCTCGACAACGATGATATTCTCTTCCGAGCGGATTTTTTCCGTCACGTATGCGGAGAACTTCTCCCGATCGACGGCGAGCGCGCCGCCCGCGGGAATGCGCGAAACTTCCGCCGCTTCCATTGTGACAGAGCCTAAGATCCGCATCTCCTCTTTGAGGAGTCCGCACGCGTTACCGAACACGTCGTCGCTCTTCAAGGAGTTGGAGCACACGAGCTCGCAAAACGCACTGCTCTCGTGCGCGGGCGTGAACTTTTTGGGCTTCATATCGACGAGCGCGACCTTCACCCCGCGCTTTGCAAGAGCGTACGCCGCTTCACAGCCCGCAAGCCCTGCGCCGATGACCTCAATCACGGGCTTCCCCGTTCTCGGGTGCGGGCTGAGGCTGAATAGGCGACTTATATGAGCATTCGCGGTTGGAGCACTTGACAACGCCCTTCGCCGTCTGAATGACAGGGCTGCCGCAGTCGGGGCACTTCTCGCCCGTGGGGATATCCCAGCTCATGAACTTGCACGCGGGATAGCCGCTGCAACCGTAATAGATTTTTCCGCTCTTCGTCCTCAGCTGCTTGGCGGGTTTGCCGCAATCGGGGCACGTGCCCACGAACACTTCGTCCTTCTTGACCCCGTAAGGCATCGTCGCCTTGCAATCGGGATAGTTGGGGCAGGCGAGGAATTTACCGTATCTGCCGCTCTTGACGACCATCGGCGTTCCGCACTTGGGGCACGCCGTATCGGAGATCTCCGCTTCGCCCTCGCTCACGATGTTCGAGCACGCGGGATAGCCGCTGCACGCAAGGTACGTGCCGTATCTGCCCGTCTTGCGGATCATCGGCTTGCCGCACTTCTCGCACAGGATATCGGTGAGCTCGTCGCCGTCGCCGTTCGCGAATTTGAGTTTTTCCTCGAAGGGCGGGTAAAAGTCCGCGATCAGCGCGTGCCAGTCGGTACCGCCGTCCTCGATGTCGTCGAGCTTTTCTTCCATGCTCGCGGTAAAGCCGACGTCCATAATATCGGTGAAATACTTCACGAGCATATCGGTAATGCGGTACGCGATCTCGGTGGGAAGCATGTATTTGCCGTCCTTTTCGACGTACTTGCGCTTATTCAATACGGAGATGATGGAAGCGTAGGTGGACGGACGTCCGATGCCCTTATCTTCCATCGCCTTGACGAGCGACGCGTCGGTATAGCGGACGGGGGGCTTTGTGAACTTCTGCTCCGCTTTGAGCGACTTCTCATTCAGCGGGTCGCCCTCTTCGAGTGCGGGAAGCAGCTTGCCGTTCCCTTCCTCGTCGTCCTCCTTTTTCGTCTCCTGATAGATGGCGGTATAGCCTGCGAATTTGAGCGTCTTTCCGTTCGCCCGCAAGCCGTAGTCGCCGTTCTCGATCTCGATCTGCATGGAGTCGTACTGCGCCTCCGCCATCTGCGACGCGATGAACCGCTCGTAGATGAGCTTGTACACATTGAAGTGTTTTTTATCGAGCATCTTCTTCGCGCGTTCGGGCGTGAGCGTCACGTCAATGGGACGGATCGCCTCGTGCGCGTCCTGCGCGCCCTTCTTGGAGATGTAGATATTCGGCTCTTCGGGGCAGTAGTCCTTTCCGAACCGCCCCGCGATATATTCGAGCGCGGCGTGCTGCGCGTCCTCGGACACGCGCGTGGAGTCCGTTCTGATGTACGTGACGAATGCGCGGTGTCCCTCGCCTTCGATATCGATACCCTCGTAGAGGTGCTGCGCCATGAGCATCGTCTCGGGCGCGGTCATGCCGTACTTGTTCGAAGCGTCCTGTTGCAGGGTGCTCGTCGTGAACGGCGCGGGCGCGTGCGACTTCGTGACAACCTTTTTGATACTCTTCACGACGTATTCGCCCGCTTGAAGCGCGCTGACCGCCGCGTCGGCTTCCTCTTTGTTGGCAACGCGCAGTTTCTTGCCTTCATGCTTATCGAGGATGGCTTTGAAGGGCGAGAACTTGTTCTTCTTGTCCTGTACTTCCGCCGTGATCGTCCAGTACTCTTCGGGCACGAACGCCTGAATTTCGCGCTCGCGCTCCACGACGAGACGGAGGGCGACCGACTGCACTCTGCCCGCCGAAAGCCCGCTCTGTAACTTGTTGTTGAGAAGGGGCGAGAGCTTATAGCCCACCAAGCGGTCGAGGACACGCCGCGCCTGCTGTGCGTCTACGAGATTATAGTTGATCTTGCGCGGATTTTTGAGCGCCCGCTCCACAGCCTTGGGCGAGATTTCGTTGAATTCGATCCGGTTTTCCCCTTCCTTGTCCATGCCGAGCACCGTCTGCAAATGCCACGAGATCGCCTCGCCCTCGCGGTCGGGGTCGGTTGCGAGATAAATTCTGTCCGCGCGCTTCGCCTCGTCGATGAGACGGTCGATCGTCTCCTCTTTTCCGGGAGAGACGACGTAGCGCGGCTCGTAATTTTTGGAGACGGAGACGCCGAGCGTCTTCTGGGGCAGATCGCGGATATGTCCGCCCGACGCGTCCACGCGATATTTTCCCTTCAGATATTTCGAAATGGTCTTGGCTTTGGAGGGAGACTCCACGATGATTAAATCCATACAAACTCCTTATCTCTTCGATGAATTTGTTTTCAAAACCGCAAAACTAATTCATCGAGGAATGTCACTTTAATTGCTTCTCTTAGGTCGTTGTCATTTGTCAACAACCGACAACAAGCCAAAAGTTTTTGGCAAATTGAGGCGTGCTGCGGAAAAGCGCGGTTTTCCTTGCACCGTGATTTTAAGAATAAAATAAATTCGCCTTACCTTTTTTCGACGTTATTTTTTATTTATTCACTAAGCTGTATCTGTTACCGCCGGATTTGACGGCGAGGTTTTTCAGTTCCAACGACGAAAGGTGCGCCGCAACTTCGAAGACCTGCATGCCCGAACGCTCCGCAAGCAGTAAGAGGTGCGCTTCGCCGCACTCTTTCAGAATCGCAAACAGCGTCTCTTCCTCGTCGGTAAGTGGAACTTCCGCCTCTTTTTCGAGGTTTATCCCGAAACTTTCGAGAATATCTTCAACGCCGCTCGCAAGACACGCGCCCTTCTTAATGAGCCCGTTACAGCCCTCGCCCTGCGAGAGCCCCGGATTGTACGGGAAAGCAAACACTTCGCGCCCGTAGTCGAGTGCGTCGTTTGCCGTGATGAGCGTGCCGCTCCTTTTTCCTGCGGAGATGACAAGCACGCCCTCCGCAAGTCCCGCCAAAATGCGGTTGCGCGCATGGAAGGAATACTTCTTCACCTTCTCGTTCGGCGCGCACTCGGTTACAAGCAAGCCCTCTTCCGCGATCTTCTTTTTCAGATTTGCGTGTGCTGCGGGATAGCACTCGTCCAGCCCGTTCGGAAGCACCGAGATGAGTTTCCCGCTCGGGAGCGCGCCTTCGATCGCCGCACGGTCTCCCCCTTCGGCAAGCCCCGTTACGATCGCAAACCGCTTTGTGAGCGTCTCGCTGATGTGCATACCCAGCTTCTCCGCCCACGGCGGCGTAATGCGCGAGCCGACGATACAGAACTTCCGCTCCCTCATGAGCGATCTGTTCCCTTGAAGAAACAAAACAAGCGGCGGCTCGGGAATGGATTTCAAGTTTACGGGATAGTCCTCATCCGTCACGAACATTGCGCTCTGTCCGCGCTTGTCCATCTTGGAGAGCACACCGTCCAGTTCCCGTTCGCGCCCTGACCGTTCACTCATATATACACGCGACGAAGGCGATTTTATCACCGACGGGTAAATTTTTTCGAAATCGCAAAATAATGTCCACGGGTCGTTCGCCGCCGCCCGCAACAGTGCGACGCGCTCGCGGTATTCTAATCCCGCGCAAGCGCACAGCCATATCATTGCCCGATCGTGTTGAGAGTAATCCATCATGCTTAGCTCATCTTATCGTAAATGCGGTAGGACACCGCTTCGAATACGTGCTTCGGAAGAATTTGCTCGCTCCCGTCGAGATCGGCGATCGTGCGGGCAACTTTAATAATGCGCGAACGCGCACGCGCGGAGAGGTGCATCTTTTCGAACGCACTGCGCAGAATCTTGTCCCCTTCTTCGCTGAGCGCACAGTACGCTGTCATCTCCCGCTCGCCCATCTCCGCATTGACGGTGACGCTCTGCCCCTGAAAGCGCTCGCGCTGAACGGCGCGCGCCCTGTCTACCCGCTCCTTGACGGCAGAGGACGGCTCCGAAGCGGTGACGGAGGTGAGCTCGTCGTAGCTGATATTGTCCACTTCCACTTGCAGATCGATACGGTCGAGCAACGGTCCCGAGACCTTCTTGCGATACCGTCTGATCTCCGCGGGAGAGCAGGTGCAGGTGAGGTTTGCCGAGCCGTAATTGCCGCAGGGGCAGGGGTTCATGCTCGCGCAGAGCATGAAGCTCGACGGATATGTAACCGTACCGCCCGCCCGCGAGACGGTGATCTTCCCGTCCTCTAAGGGCTGACGGAGCGCTTCGAGCGTCGAGCGGTTGTACTCGGGCAGCTCGTCCAAAAAGAGCACGCCGCCGTGTGCGAGCGAAATTTCTCCGGGGTGTACGACGCGGTTGCCGCCGCCGCACATGGAGACGGTCGTCGCCGTATGGTGCGGCGTACGGAAGGGACGCTCGGTCACGATCCCCTCCTCGCCGAGCGTGCCCGCAACGGAATGAATTTTTGTAATTTCAAGCGCCTCTTCAAAGGTGAGATCGGGCATGACGGTGGGAATGCACCGCGCAAGCAGCGTCTTGCCCGTTCCGGGAGGTCCGATCATTAAAAGATTGTGCCCGCCCGAGACGGCGATTTCCAGCGCGCGCCGCGCCATGGGCTGTCCCTTGACGAACTTTAAGTCGGAAGAGGACTGCCTCTCCCCTCTCGCCACAACGAACTCCGCCGTTTCAAGGGGTGCAATGCGCTCCGTGCCGCTAAGGTGACGCACGACCTCCGCAAGCGAATGCGCGGGGTAGATCTCCGCGCCGCCCAAAAAGCGCGCTTCCTTCGCGTTGTCTGCGGGAATGATGAATTTTGTAAATCCCTGTCCCTTTGCGGAGATGAGAATGGGCAGCAGCCCGTTGACGGGGCGAATGTCGCCGTTGAGCGCAAGCTCGCCCAAAAATACGATGTCCTTCACGTCTGCGCCGACGAGCTGCTCGCTCGCTTTGAGGAGACTGATTGCCACCGCAAGGTCGAACGACGCGCCCTCTTTTTTGATGTCCGCGGGGGCAAAGTTGATGGTGATCTTCTGAACGGGGAAGATCATTCCGCCGTTCTTGATCGCCGTGCGCACGCGCTCCTTGGATTCCTTGACCGCCGCGTCGGGAAGCCCCACCATCTCGTAGCCGGGAAGTCCCTTGCTGACGTCCGTCTCCACTTCGACGGGCACGCCCTCCAACCCCTGCAGGGTAAAGCAGATAATTTTCGCTATCATAATCTTAACCGAACAGCTTCACGCACCATGCCTCGGGCACGGGAATGGAGAACAGGAAGGGAACGCTCAGCGCAAAGCATACGCCGAGCAGCGATACGCCCACGATGAGAACGATCTTGCCCGCCTTGGGGAAGTCGTTTGCAAGCGCATGCAGTGCGAACGCGGCGAGCATGAAGCCCGCGATATACGCGCCGAACACAAAGAGCCGCGCGTCCTTTGCAAACGCCGCCGTGACGAGCATGAGTACAAGCGCGCCCACAGCGACCGCATAGCCGCGTACCTCTTTGAGGAGCGCGCCCGTCTCTTCGCCCTTCTTGAAGG
>CAMWQK010000030.1 GCA_947176445.1 uncultured Clostridia bacterium
ACATTAGTCACATAAAAGCGGAACTAATTGGCAATAATCACGCCGAGGCGGTTGTGCACCTTAAAAATTATTGACGAAAGGCATTTGTCCTGTTATAATATTTTTTGTCAGATTTTGGCGATTGTATTTTTGCTAACGATAAAAAGAGGAGAACCTGATGGAAGCATCGATTGAAGAAATAGATCAGTCAACCGCTTTGCAACCGGAGGCGGAAGACGTATCGAAGACGACGGAGAAATCGCCGAGAATTGTAAAAAGGAAGCGCGGATTTCGTTATTTCTGTTACCGCTTCATAAAGCGTGCGTTCGATATGATCTCCTCGGGGCTCATGCTCATCATTCTTTCACCCATTATATTGCTGTGCCTGCTCATTAAATGGTTGGAAGATTTTCATAATCCTATCTATGTGTCCAAACGTGTGGGAAAAAACGGAAAAATTTTTAAGTTTTATAAAATTCGCACCATGTGCAAAAATGCGGATGCGATGAAGCAGGAACTGATCGATAAAGGGCTGAACGAGGCAGACGGTCCCGCTTTCAAGATGAAAAACGATCCGCGTATTACAAGGTTCGGGAAATTCCTTCGCAAGTCCTCGCTCGATGAACTTCCGCAACTTTTCAACATTTTCAACGGTAGTATGAGCGTTGTCGGTCCGCGTCCGCCCCTTCCGCGCGAGGTGGACGAGTATACAGAAGAGCAAAAGCAGCGTCTCTTGATCAAGGGCGGGCTGCTGTGCCTGTGGCAGATCCAGAAGAACCGCAACGCGATCTCATTTGACGAATGGGTGCAACTTGACCTTGATTATATCGAAAAGCAGAGTTGCTGGCTGGATTTGAAGATTATCTTCAAAGGCGCGTGGATGGTAGTATTTGATCATAGCGGCGAGTAATCGATTTTTTGTAAGATATCCGTTGTTCACGATTGTGAGCGGCGGATTTTGTTTTTTTCGGCAACGAAAAATTTGATGAATGTCATAGATTTACGTGATTTCAACAATTTGCATTCCTGATGAAAAAATGATATAATGATAATGAATTAACATATTTCGGCGAGGTGGTGAAGATGAGCGCACTCTCTATTACGGATTTGAGAAAGAGTTACGGCAAGGGCTCCAATCAGGTGGTCGCACTCGACGGGGTCTCCTTCGAGGTCAACGAGGGGGAGTTTACCGTTATTCTCGGTCCGAGCGGTTCGGGCAAGAGCACGCTCCTCAACGTCCTCGGCGGCATGGACCGTGCGGATTCGGGCTCTGCCGTCGTGTTCGAGAACGACATCACGCAGTATTCCTCCCGCAAGCTCGTGGAGTACCGCCGCAAGGACATCGGGTTCGTATTTCAGTTCTACAATCTGATGCCCAATCTCACCGCGCTCGAAAACGTCGCCATTGCCAAGTGCGCGGGCGGCATGTCCGAAGAGGCGGCGCTCAAACTCGTGGGGCTTACCCGCCGCGGCAGGAACTTTCCGTCGCAGCTTTCGGGCGGGGAGCAGCAGCGCGTTGCGATCGCGCGCGCCGTGGTCAAAAAGCCGCGGCTTCTCCTTTGCGACGAGCCGACGGGCGCGCTCGACAGTAAAACGGGTCAGCGTATCGTCATGCTCTTGCAGCGGTTCAAGGTGCGCTATCAGACGACGATCATCGTCGTCACGCACAATGCGAAGCTGGCGCAGGTGGCGGATCGCGTCATTCGGCTCTCGGACGGAAAGATCGTCGAGAACAGCGTCAACGAAAATCCTTTAAGGGCGGGTGAGATCGAGTGGTAAACAGGCTCATGTTCAAACTCACCGTCCGTGAGCTGAAAAAGAATTGGTTTCAATACCTCTCCATGTTCGTCATCACCGTGCTTGCGGTCACGCTCTTCCTCGGGTTCATCTCCAACAAGCTCACGCTCGAAAAGCGCGCCGAGCTCTACTACAAGGAGTCCAACCTTGCCGACCTCGTCGTACAGACGAGCGGTTTTGCAGCGAGCGACAGGGAGTATTTGGGAAACCTCGGCGCGGAGTACCGCATCTTCTCGGACGGGAGCTTCAAAAAAGAGGGCAAGAACCCCGAGACGGCGAAAATTTTCGTCGCGGGCGGGGAGATCAACAAGCCCTATTTAACCGAGCGTGCAGAGGGGAAAGAGGGCATCTATATCGACGCCCGCATCGCCGCGCTCCGCGGCTATTCCCTCGGCGACAAAGTCACCGTCGAGCTGACGACCTTAAAGACCGCATTCGAAGAGACGGCAAAGAGCCTCTTCCTGTACGGCGTGAGCGGTGTAAAAGAACCCGTGTTCGAGTTCGAGATCGTCGGGCTCATGCACTCGGTCGAGGTGGTGAACATCTATTCCTGTTCGCCCGTATACGTCTCGCCCGCGGCGTTCGAGAGCGCGCTCGAAACGCTCTTCTTCGAGGGGGTTACCCTGCCGAGCGGCGTAAGCGCGGGCTTGGTCGCTTCGATGATTGCAAGCGGGTTCCAGACGCAGGCGCTCATCAGAACGGACGGGGACGTTCGCGCGCTCAAAGACGAGATATGGGAAGCGTTCGGCGATAATCTCATCGTCGTGCTTGATCACGACACGATGGAAGCGGTCGTCACCATCGACAGCGAGGTGGAGCAGTCGGACAACATGATCTACATCTTCCCCGTCATCTTCTTCCTCGTGTCTATCCTCGTCATCATGTCGTCGATCAGCCGCCTCATTCTGCGCGAGCGCACGAGCATCGGCACGTTCAAGGCGCTGGGATTAAGCAACGCGCGCATTGTGTGGCACTATGCAATGCTCAGTGCGGTCATCACGCTGTTCGGGTGTCTCCTCGGTGCGCTCATCGGTCCGCTCATCGTGCCCACCGTCATGAACATCAAATACCGCCTGACCTTCTCCATGCCCATGCTCTCGGGTGTTGTGTACAGCGCGGTGTGGACGCTCGGCACGACGGCGGTCGTGTGCCTGCTCTCCATTCTCATCGGCGTATGGGCGTCCCGCTCGGTCATTAAGGAAAACCCCGCCGAGTGTATGCGTCCCAAGCAGGTCGTGTATCATCCGCACGTTTCAAAGAAGCAGTCGAGCGGCAAGGCGGGCAACCACGTTGCGCTCTCCTTCCGCATGGCGATCCGCAATATCCGCATCAACTGGGGGCGTTCGCTCATGACGATCATCGGCGTCATGGGTTGCAGCGCGCTCCTCGTCACGAGCTTCGGCATCGGCGATACGATGCAGTCTTCCATCGATAACGACTATCGGAGCTTGTTCTATTACGACGTGTTCGCACCCTATTCGGAGGTCGCCGCCGTCGAGGCGGACGCGCTCCTTGAAAGCGGCAATATCGAGCGGTTGGAGACGGTCGAGACGTACGTCGTCACGGCAGTCGGCGGCGAGAAGCGGCAGGACATCTCCCTCTACGTCGTTGCGGAAAACTCGCAGATGACGAAGATCATCGAGCCCGAAAAGACGAACACGCTCTCCAAAGTCATTGCCGAAATTTTAGGCGTGAAGGTGGGGGATACAGTGACGTTTACGATGGGCGGCGGCAGTGTGACGTATACGATCGAGCAAATCACCGAGACGTCGTTTTCCAACGGGTTCTATACGACACAGAATAAATTTACGGAAGAGCTGAACGTTCCCGCAACGTCGAGAACGCTGTGGATCAAGTCAGCCGAGGCGGATAGTGTGCGCGACCAGATCAACGAGGCTGTCGGCGTAGAGGTCGCAAAGACGCTGCAGGGGCGCATTGACGAGGTGGAGAACATCATCTCCTCCACGAATACGATGAAATACACGCTCATGGTGTTTGCGGTGCTCCTGTCCGTCGTCGTTCTGTACAATCTCTCCCTGCTCAACGTGAAGGAGCGCAGTCGGGATATGGCGACGTTGAAGGTGCTCGGATTTACCGATTTTCAGGTCGCGCTCTCGCTGTTCGCCGAGATCTTTATTCTGACGATTGTCGGCACCGCCATCGGGTGCGTGTTCGGGTATCCGCTCATGTACCTCGTCATGAAGCTCAACGAGGTCGCCGCAATGGCGTTCGTGTATTCCATCGAATTTGTTTCCTATATCTATTCCGTGCTCGTATCCATCGGAACGTGTATCGTCATCAACTGCATGTTCGGCTTGCTCATCTCGCGGATCAACATGACGGAATCGCTCAAGAGCGTGGAATAAAACAACAAATAAAAAGCGCCCCGCGAGGATTCTCGCGGGGCGCTTCTCTCTGTGTTTATTTTCCTTTTACCGTGATAAAGACGTATTCGGACTGTCCCTCCGTGCGGATGGGAAATCCCCAGCCCGTCACGCCCGAGGTGACGATCGCCTGCATACTTCCGACCTGTTCGTAGCCGTAGCTCAGATCGTTGCCCTTGAATAGTCTGTCGAACAATCCGAAGGGGAAAATCTGTCCGCTGTGCGTGTGCCCCGAGAGGACGAGATCGATCCCCGTCTCTGCCTTCTTTTCATACTCATACGGCTGATGATCGGCTACAAGCAAAAATTTCGAGGTGTCGAGCCCCTGCATGAGTTCGTCAAGCTCCGCGTGGTCGATCGACTTGTCGTTTCTGCCGAGGAGAATGAGATCGTCGGTGAGGGTGACCGCCTTATCGTCGAGCAGCGTCACGCCGCTCTTTTCGATCGCTTCTTTGAGATATGCCTCGTCGAAGTCGGCGGAAGAGGAGTAGCGCGCGCGGTCGTGATTGCCGTATACGTAGTACGTGCCGAGCGTGCTCTTGACGTTGCCGAACAGCTCAAAGACCTCGGTCACGCCCTCGCGGGAGCTCTTCTCGTCTACGATATCCCCGCAGAGAATGACGAGGTCGACCCCGCGCTCCTCGATGCGCTCCGCAATGTTATGGAGCGTCTCGCCGTTGTCTAAAAGTCCGTAATGGATATCCGCAAGCAAAGCGATCTCGTACCCCTCGGTGCGAATGCTCTTTTCCGTTATAACGGTGTATTCCACTTCGTGCACGTTGCGGATGTTTACGCTCCCGTACGTCATGAGCGCAATGGTGACGGCGAGCGGGATCGCCGCCGTGCGGTGAATGATCTTCCAGACCTTGGGCTCGCGCTTGCAGATCTTGCGAATGATGAGGCTGGCGAGATCGACGAGCGCGAGAAAGGCATAGAGGTGCAGAACGATGATGACGAACACGTTTGCAAACGCCCAAGCGATCATGGCGGCGAGGGTAATGATCCCACTGACGATAAGCGCGACGATTCGCGCCGTCTTTTTATTTTGAATGACGAGAACGAGCCCGCGCATTGCAAACGCGTATAAATACCACCCGAGGAGCAGAAGCAAAACCATGGGTGCAAGCGTCCAGAGTAACATGTTGTCTCCCTCCTCAGATTTCGTGATTTTTTCGTTTGTATTATAAAACACATTCCAAATTCCGTCAAGCGTTCATGGTCGGAGAAGGGGGTGAAGGGCTGTTTTTTCGGGAAATTATCACAAAAGCGATTGAAAGTCCGAAAAAAGTGTGATATACAGTGTATAAGGAGAAACATATGGAACAATCGCAAAGAACGGCGATACTTGCCGTCATCCCGATGCGGACACAGGTCGTGTTCCCCGATACCTCGGTCGCGTTTGACGCGGGTCGGGGGCTTTCGCTTGCCGCGATCGAGCGGTCGGAGAAGGACGATCGGCATATATTCATCGTAAAACAGAAAATTTCGGAGAAGGAGACGCCGGACGCAGAGGATCTCTACACCGTCGGCACGGTGGCGCGCATTCGCCAGATCACACGCCTGCCCGGCGATCGCGTGCGCGTATACGCCGAGGGGCTGTACCGCGCGGTGGCGCGCTCGTACCGCGTCGAGAGCGGCTATATTTACACCGTCTGCGACGAGCTGAAAACCATCTACGACGACCCGACCCTCGAAGAGGCGTACTTCCGCACGGCGAAAGATTTTGTGAAGGACATCGTGGCGGGCGACGGCAGAATTTCCAAGGATCTGGACGCGACGCTCTCGACGATCGGCGATATCGACGCATATATCAACGTATGCGCCCATCATCTGCGCCTACGCGACGATATCAAGCAAAAGCTCCTTGAAGAGAACTATCTTGTCAACCGTCTCAAACTGTTCGAACGTTGCCTCAACGACGAGCTGGAGATCGCGCGTCTCGAGCGCAAGATCGCACAGGACGTTCGGAAAAATATCGATAAGTCGCAGAAGGAGTATTTCCTTCGCGAACAGCTCAAAGCCATTCATACCGAGCTTGGGGACGACCTCGAAGAGAACGACAGGCTGAAAGAGAAGCTGCTCGCCAAAAAACTTCCTAAGGCGGTCGAGGAGAAGGCGCTCACCGAGCTTGCCCGCATGGACAAGATGCCGCCCTCCTCGCCCGAATATACGGTGCTCCGCAACTACGCCGACTGGCTGATCGACCTACCTTGGAACGAACAGACGACGGACACGGAGAGCCTGAACGACGTAGAGAAGGTTCTCAACGACGATCACTACGGTCTTGAAAAAATCAAGGAACGCGTGGTGGAGTATCTCGCCGTGTTGAAGCTCACGGGCGAGCTGAAAGCGCCTATTCTGTGCCTCGTCGGTCCCCCCGGCGTGGGCAAGACGAGCATTGCAAAGTCGATCGCGCGCTCGCTCGGGCGCAAGTTCGTGCGCATGAGCCTCGGTGGCTTAAAAGACGAGGCGGAGATCCGCGGTCACAGAAGAACGTACATCGGCGCAATGCCGGGGCGCATTCTCTATGAGATGAAGAACGCAGGCTCGATCAACCCCGTGTTCCTGCTCGACGAGATCGACAAGATCTCTTCGGATCTGCGCGGCGATCCCGCAAGCGCGCTCCTCGAAGTGCTCGACCCCGAGCAGAATTCCACCTTCCGCGATCGCTATCTCGAAGTGGAGTACGATCTTTCCAAGGTCATGTTCATTGCGACTGCGAACTCGCTCGACACCATTCCCGTGCCGCTCCGCGACCGTATGGAGATCATCGAGCTCTCGGGCTACACCCCGCAGGAAAAGCAGGAGATCGCAAAGCGCTATCTCGTGCCCAAAAAGCGCAAGGAAAACGGACTTGACGAGACGCAGATCAAATTTACCGACGGCGCGATCGGCGCGATCATCGGGGGATATACGATGGAAGCGGGCGTGCGCTCGCTCGAACGCACGGTCGGCACGGTCTGCCGCAAGGTGGCGGTGCGCATCGCCAAGGGCGAGTGCAAGGGGCAGATCAGCGTTACCAAGAACAATCTCGAAAAATTCCTCGGCGCAAAGCGGTTCCTTCGCGACGAGGATATGCTCGAAGCGGACGAGGTCGGCGCGGCGACGGGGCTTGCCTGGACGTCGGTCGGCGGCGCGACGCTCACCATCGAGGTTTCCGCAATGCAGGGCAAGGGAGATATTCTCCTCACGGGAAAACTCGGCGACGTCATGAAGGAGTCGGCGCGCGCGGCGATCAGCTATATCCGCGCCCATGCGGAGAAGTACGGTATCGACGAGCACGATTTCGAGACGAAGGATATCCACATTCACATTCCCGAGGGAGCTACCCCCAAGGACGGACCGAGCGCGGGCATTACGATGGCGACGGCGATCCTCTCCGCGTTCACGGGTCAGCCCGTGCGGCGGGACATCGCCATGACGGGCGAGATCACGCTGCGCGGCAAGGTGCTGCCCATCGGCGGACTCAAAGAGAAGGCGCTCGCCGCTAACCGTATCGGCATTAAAGACGTCATCATTCCCGAGGAAAATCTGAAAGACGTAGAGGAAATCCCCGAGACGGTGCGGAAGAATATCAACTTTATCTGCGTCAAGAGCGTCGATCAGGTGTTCGAGAACGCGGTCACGGGGCTGCATTATGGACATTAAACAGGCGAAGTTCATAACAAGTGCGGCAACGGCGGCGCAGTTTATAAAGCCCGATAAGCCGATGATCGCCGTGTGCGGCAAGAGCAATTCGGGCAAAAGCACGCTCATCAACGCCCTCGCGGGGCAGAAGAAGCTCGCCAAGACGAGCGCGAGCCCCGGCAGAACGCGGCTTGTCAATTACTTCGACTTCGGCGCGTTTATCCTTGCCGATCTTCCGGGCTACGGGTTCGCCGCCGTCTCCAAAGAGGAGAAGGCGAAGTGGGCAAAGACGCTCGACATGTTCTTTGCGGACAAGGAAAATATTGCGCACACGTTCGTGCTCTCGGATATCCGCCGCGATCCCTCAGAG
>CAMWQK010000031.1 GCA_947176445.1 uncultured Clostridia bacterium
GCCCGCGCCCGAGAAGAGCGCCATCACCCGCGATAAGGACAGGCGTATCCGCGCGCTCAAAAGGAGGGGCTTGCATGGAAGAGGATGAGTTGAGGAAGGCGATCCTCAAAGTCGCGCTCGGGTTCTCCACCGAGGAGGTCACCGAGGAGTACGGCGTAGAGAACGGCGCGCTCGTGCTCTTAAAGCGGCGGGAGACGAGAAAGGACGTTCCGCCCGACTTGAAGGCGGTGAAGCTGCTTGTCGGCGAGACAGACTTTTCGCAGCTTTCGGACGAAGAGCTCGAACGGGAAAAAGAGCGGCTTTTGAAGGAGTTGAAGGAAGCGTGAAAATATCAAATATTCAATGGGAGGGAGCAATGAACAAAAAAGATAAAAGTAAAGACAAGTATGCGGCGGCGGGCGAAGAGAAACGCAAGAAAAATCTCGTCCGCGCCATCTTAGCCGACTTCGAGGCGCGGCAGAACGCGCGGCGCAGCTTAGAGCGCAGCTGGCAGCTCAACATGAACTTTGTGAGCGGCAACCAGTTCTGCGATATCTCGCCCTCGGGGGAGATCAAAGAGGAGGATACGTCCTTCTACTGGCAGTCGCGGCGGGCGTTCAATCACATTGCGCCGACGGTGGATACGCGCGTCGCGCGGCTCTCCAAGGTGCGGCCGCTCCTCAACGTGCGCGCCGCTTCGGACAGCGACGACGACGTAAAGACGGCGCGGCTATGCTCGAATATCTTGAAGGCGGTGAAGTGCCGAATCGATCTCGACAGCGTCATTGCGCGGGCGTCGCTCTGGTCGGAGACGTGCGGAACGGCGTTCTATAAGGTCGTGTGGAATTACGATGACGGGCAGGTCATCGGCACGGACGACAAGGGGCACGCGCTCAGAGAGGGGGACGTCAACGTGGTTGCGCTCTCGCCCTTCGAGGTGTATCCCGACACGCTGACCGCGGAGAGCATGAATGAGGTGAAGAGTATCATTCACGCAAAGGCGGTGCCTGTTTCGGAGATCAAGGAGAAGTTCGGCGTGGAGATCGCAGGGCGGCAGATCGAAGAGTTCTCGCTCGTGCCGTTTTCGGCGGCGAGCGGGTGGAAGCGCCCCTTGGACGGCGAGTCCCGTCCCATTCTGACCGATCATGAAATTTTAATCGAGCGGTATACCCGCCCCTGCGGGGAATTCCCCAACGGGCGGCTTGAAATAGTGGCGGGGGACAAGCTCCTCTTCGAGGGGGACTTGCCCTATCTCAACGGCGACCGCGGCGAGCGCACGCTGCCCTTTATTAGGCAGACGAGCATCTCGCTTGCGGGGGCGTTCTTCGGGACGTCCGTCGTCGATCGGATGATCCCGTTGCAACGGGCTTATAACGCCGTGAGGAATCGGAAGCACGAGTTTTTGAACCGTCTCTCGGCGGGCGTCATCGCGGTGGAGGACGGCTCGGTGGATGCGGAGGAGCTGGCGGAGGACGGGCTGTATCCCGGGAAAGTGCTCGTCTACCGTCAGGGCAGTACGCAGCCGAATTTCCTCGATTGCGGAAAGCTCCCCGCGGAGTTTGCCGAGGAGGAAGAGCGGATCGCGAACGAGTTCGTGCTCGTATCGGGCATGAGCGAGATCTCCCGCAACTCCGCCAACCCCACGAATGTGACGTCCGCCGTCGGGCTGCAACTGCTCCTCGATCAGGACACCAACCGCATGCTGACGAGCGTGGAGAGCGTGGAACGCGCGATAAAGGAAGCGGGCAAACAGATTCTGCACCTTTACAAACAGTTCGCGTCCGCGCGGCGCGTGCTCCGCATGACGGGCACGGGCGGGAATACCGAACTTTATTACTTCTCTTCGAGCGACATCTCGGCGGACGACGTGGAGTTCGAGACGGGCTACGAAAAGACTCCCTCGGAAAAGCGGGAGGAGCTTCTGAGCCTGTATTCGCTGGGACTGCTCGCCGACGAAGAGGGGAAGCTGACGGGCGAGACGCGGAACAAGGTGCTCGAAGCGCTCGGTTACGGCACGCTCGACAACGCGCGCGACGTTTCGCACCTCCACCTCAAAAAGGCGGAGCGGGAGAACGTCATTTTGCAACAGAAGGACGCGGAGGCGGAGGAATACGACGACCACGCCCTGCATATTGCCGAGCACACGCGCGCCCTGCTCTCGGGCGGGGAAGACGACGGGGCGGTGAAGGAGCGCTTCATCAGGCACATTCAGAGTCACCGCCAAAAGGAGGGAAAATAAGTGGAAGACAAAGAGAATACTACGCAGCTGCTGCTCGGAAAGTTCGATAGCGCGGAGGCGCTCGCAAAGGCGTACACGGAGCTCGAAGAGGAACTCTCCCGCCGCAAGGAAAAGATCGAGCTTCTGGAAAGCGCGGCGCAGGAAAAAGACAGGGAGAGCGCGGCGCGCGAAGATCTCTACCGCGCGGTCAATGCCGACGAAGAGATGAAGGCGCGCATTCTCTCCGACTACCTGAAAGAGCACAGGGGCGTACCGCTCATGACTTCGGGCGGCTCGGGCGTGACCGCGCCTCCCGTAAAGGCGCGCTCCCTCGACGAGGCGGGAAAACTCGCGCTCAGCTACTTCAAAAATCCGAAAAATTAAAGTAAGGAGAATTTTTTATGATTACGACAAAGACTGCGGATAACGCATTAAAATCCTACTACCTCGACGCGGTGAGCGAACAGCTCAACGTCGGCGTGAGCCCGCTGCTTGCACGCATCAAGCAGACGACGGCGGACGTGTGGGGCAGAGACGTGAGAAAACTCGTCCGCTTCGGTATCAACGGCGGTATCGGCGCGGGCACGGAGGAGGGCGCGCTTCCCACGGCGGGCGGCAATAACTACGCACAGTTCGTCTCTACCCTCAAAAATCTGTACGGCACGATCGAGATCTCCGATAAGGCGATCCGCGCCTCCGCGAACAACGAGGGCGCGTTCGTCAACCTTCTGAACGCGGAGATGGACGGGCTCGTGAGAAGCGCGTCCTTCAATTTCAGCCGTATGCTCTTCGGCGACGGCTCGGGCGTGCTCGGCACGGTCACCGCGGCAACGGGCACGTTCTTGACGCTCGACGACGTCTCGGGCATTGCCGAGGGCATGGTCGTGGACATCTATTCGGGGGATAATCTCGTCGCCGCAGGCAGAACGGTCACTCTCGTCGACCAGGCGGAAAAATCGGTGTCCATCTCGGGCGATGCGATCACGAACATCACGGGCATGAAGCTCGTCGTGCAGAACTCCTATAACATGGAGCTGACGGGACTCAAAGCCATCATGTCGTCTACGGGCTCGCTCTACGGCGTTGCCCGCAGCACGAATAGCTGGATGATCCCCCAGACGGTCGCAAGCGTGGGCGAGCTCACCGAGCAGAAGTTGCAGAAGGCGCTCGACCTCGTGGAGGAGCGTTCGGGCAAAGCCGCAAACTTCATCGTCTGCTCCTGGGGCGTGCGCAGAGCGCTTGCGAATGTGCTCAGCAAGTACAAGACGGTCGAGGGCATCGAGCTCGAGGGCGGATACCGCGCGATCGCGTTTAACGGCATTCCCGTCGTTGCCGACCGCTTCTGCCCGAAGGGCACGATGTATCTGCTCAACACCGACGACTTCGCCCTTCATCAGCTCTGCGACTGGCAGTGGCTGGAAGGGGAAGACGGCAAGGTGCTCCGTCAGGTGCCCGGCAAGCCCGTATATACGGCGACGCTCGTCAAGTACGCGGAGCTCATGTGCACCCGTCCGAGCGGACAGGGCGTTCTTACCGCGATCACGGAAGCCTAAATTTTTTTCGGGAGGTGGAAGATGCAAGTCAAAGAAATTGCGGCGCTTGCCGCAGAGTGTCTGGGGCGGGACGATCTTGCCGCGCTGGCGCGCACCGCGAAGTCGGAGCCGAGAGGCGAGCTCTCCTCACTGCTGCGCTGCTATAACCTCGTCGAAAACGAGATCGCGCTCGACTATATCCCGCTCATCGAGGAGGAGAGGTTGCAGGTCGTAAACGGCGAAGTCTCCTTCTCCCGCTTCCGCTTTTCTCCCGTGGAAATCAAGCGCGTCACCGATGAAAACGGCATTCCCGTTCCCTTCGAGCTCCTGCCCGATCGGCTGAAAGTTCCGGAGCGGGAACTGTTCGTGACCGTGCGGTATCCCTATTCCCCGCCCCGCAAGGGATGGGAGGAGGAGAGCGCGTTTGACGGGAAGGTTTCGCCGCGGCTGATGGCGCAGGGGATCGCGAGCGAGTTCTGCCTCTCGCACGGACAGTTTTCCGAGGCGGCGATGTGGGAGAAGCGCTATCGCGAATCGCTGCGGGCGGCGCACATTGTGAGGCGCACGCTCTTCGTGCGCGCAAGGAGATGGGTATGACGGTTGAAAAACAGTTGAGCCCGCCCGCGTTCGACAGTCGGCGCGTGCACCTGAGCGGCAGGACGTTGGCGGGGAGGGATTCCCTCCTCGTCAATTGCAGGTACTTAAAGGCGGAAGGGGACGCGCTCGTGCTTGCCGAGGGGACGGAGTTCAAATTCGATCTTCCCGTAGGGACGAGGCGGCTGTTCCACACGGGACAGGACGGATATTTCTACGCCTATGCCGGATCGACGCTGTACCGCGTCGGAAACGGCTCGTCTGAGGTGATATTTTCAAACTCGACGCTCTCCGACGTGGTTCGGCATATGAACAGTGGGGGCGGAATTCAGACGTACGCCGTCTGCGGGAACTATGTATATCAGCTCGGCAATGATGCGACAGCCATCTCCGCGCCTGCGGGCGGGGACTGCGGCGCGGTGTACCGAGACCGGCTGTTCACCGCCAAGAACTACCGCGTCTCCTATTCGCGCGCGCTCGATGTGCGGAATTCGGTGGGCGGAGTGCAGGGGCACGGGTATATCGATCTGCCGCACGAGGGCGGGCGCATTCGCCGCATGGTCGCGTTCGACGACAAGCTGTTTCTCTTCCGTGAATACGGGATCAGCTATCTCCGCGTGCACGGCGACAATCTGACCTTTAAGGCGGGCACGATCTCTTATTCTTACGGGAGGCTGATCGAACGCTCGCTCGCGGTCTGCGGAGACTGCATTGCGTTTCTGACGGAGAGCGGGTTTTTCCGCTTTGACGGGACGGTGTGCGAGCGCATTCCGCTCGGTGCGGACATTAACCTCTCGCTTCCTATGGAGGGCGCGGGGTTTGAGGGAACCTATTACGCCGCCGTGATCCTGAATTCGGACATGCGCGCGCTCTTCGTCTACGACTTTAAGGAGAAGTCGACGCATCTGCTGCCCCGCGAGGCGACCGCGGTCATGGCTTCCTGCGGGGTATACTTTGTGGATGCGTACAAGTTGTATGCGCTGACGAGGCGGGGAGTGCCGCAGGGCGAGTGCGCCGTGCTCGAAACGGAGCTCTCGCTCCTCGAACTTGCGGACGGAAATAAATATCTGGACGCAGTCGTCGTCGAGGGAGAGGGGCACTTCACCGTCGAGGCGCGCTCGGAGAGCGGCAGGGCGGAAGAGGCGCAGGGGGCGGCGGGGCACAGACTCGCCTTCCGTTATCCCGTGAGGGGGAACGCGTTTGCTTTCCGTATCCGCTCGTATTCGCCGAACGTACGCATTTGCGGGCTGACACTCTATGTAAGGCAGGAGAAGAAGTATGGTTATTGATATCATCGATCTTGCGGCGGAGGGGTACCAGAATCTCAGTCCCGTTCAGCTCGCCATGGTGCGGGCGGCGCAGACGAAGAAGAATGAAATCCTCGCGAAGAGCGGGCAGGAAAAGAACGAGCTGTATATGCTCCTCTTGGGACAGGGCGTGGCACGTTCGTCCATGCTCAATCAGCGGTATCTGGAGATTGACAGAGAGGCGACTGCGCAGATCGAGGTCGTGCGGGAGGATCTGAATTATCAGCTCGCGTACGAGGCGATCGGCTCGGAGGGGAACGAGCTCGGACCCTATCGCTATCCGGAAAACCCCAACTATTCGCTTGCGCCCTCGCAGCGGTTTCTGGTCGTTCGGCAGTACTATATGCACGTCACGACCAACCCCGAGGCGCGCTTGCAGGCGTACTCGATGGATTCGCTTGCGCGTACCTATTTGGGAGAATTTTATCAAACATTGTATGAACTTTTAGCGTCTTATTGCTGAAAGCATAAAAAGAAGGGGCGGGAAATTTTCCGTCCCTTTTGTTATGAGATAATATTTATAAATCAATTCGCGAGGAAAACCACGCTTTTCCGCTGCGAGCCCCGATTTGCGCAATCCCTTGCGCTTGTCGTCTGTTGTTGAAGAATGACAATTACCTAAACGCCGCAGATAAGTTACATTCCTCGATGAATTTGTTTTTCAAAACAAATTCATCGAAACTTATAGTGCAATCAGCCAGTAAATCAATCCGACGGCGGCACCTGCACTCACGCCGAATACGATGATCGGTCCTGCGACGATGAACATCTTTGCCGCCATACCGTAGACGAAGCCCTCCGTTTTGAACTCGATGGCGGGGGAGCAGACGGAGTTCGCAAAGCCCGTGATCGGGACGATGCTCCCCGCGCCCGCGTTGCGCCCGATCCTGTCGTATATGCCGAAGCCCGTGAGCAGCGTGCCGAGAAAGATGAGAATGACGGAGACGGTGCCCGCGAGCACGTCTCCCGAAAGTCCCGCATATTCGAGCATAAAGCGGAAGAACTGTCCGATCGTGCAGATAAACCCGCCCACGAGAAAGGCGTGCAGGCACGTTTTGAAGTGTTTTGTCGGCGGGTCGAAGGAGTTGACGTACCGGATATAGTTCTTATTGTAGTTTTCGCGCGAGCGTCCCGTCATGGTTTGACCTCCTCGCGGAGCGCTTCGGGGAAACAGCTTTCCCGCTCTTCCCTTGTCTTTCCGAGCGGATTCGGAGCAATTCTTTTCATACCTATAATTTGGGAAAGACGCAACCGTTTTATACCGAAAACACAAAGATCAGGTGGAAGAGGGGCGCGGAAATTTTCTTTTTTGGGTAAAATCTCTTTACACGGCGGGCTTTTTGGTATATAATAGTAGGGTATAGGAGGAAGTATGCGCGTATTGTTTGGCAGCTGGAGATATCTCTTCAAGAATATCTGGTATGTTCTGTGCTATGCGATCATGCCGGGGATATTTTTTGCGCTTTCTCTCGACTTCAAGAGCATTCGGAGCTTTCTGGACGCGTTCTTTACGGGCACGCCCTCGGTATCCTTTTTGCAGATCTTCCGCGTGTTCAGTATCATCGGGTTTAATTCCTGGCTGAATGCACTGTACGCCGTCGGGCTTTTGCTGAGTATCGCGCTCTTCTCTTCCATCATGCTCTCCCTTGTAGAAAAGCACATGCGCATCGGAAAGCGCACCTCGTCGGGCGCGTTCCGCCAGTTCCCCAACATCTTTTTATCGTCGCTCTTCATGACGGTGCTCTACGCCGTGATTTACGAGGTATGGTGCGTGGTGCTCGCGGCGATCGGCTATGCGTTCGGCTCGATCATCAAAGTGGCAGTCGGCGTCTACTGTGCGTGGGTCGCATGCTTTCTTTTGTTCCTCATCGTGCTCCTCTACATTGTGACCGTGTTCTATCTGTGGCTTCCTTGCATGCAGATTACGGGGTTCAGTCCGTACGAGGCGCTCAGATATTCCTATCAGCTCGTCATCAAGGTGCGTTGGAAGATGGTGTTTTCCATGCTCATCTCCATTCTCGCCTATCTCGTCGTCATTTCCGCTACGGCGATGTTTATCCCGCATTTGCCGTTCATGCTCGTTGCGTTCATCGCATTCGTGCTTCTCTATCTGAACTTCTGCATCCGGATGGAGACGGCGTATTTCGAGGCGGACAAGATCGACAGGGAGGACCTCATCCGCAGTTACAGGCGGCTTGGTTAAGGGGAGTATTCTATGAGATTCAGAACAGCCATTCATCTTTTGATTGATAACTTTGTAAACGTATATAAGCTCCTTCTTTACAGACTGGTCACGGGCATCATCTTTTTCAGTCTCGGATACGTTACGCTCAAACTCGGGCTCGGTGTCATCACGTCGAGTACGGAGGTGGACAACGTACTCTCTCTCATCGGTGAATTTTTCCGTGCGCTCACCTCGGGCGATTC
>CAMWQK010000032.1 GCA_947176445.1 uncultured Clostridia bacterium
ATGACCGATGCCGACGTCGACGGCGCGCATATCCGCATTCTTTTGTTGACGTTCCTCTTCCGCTACATGCGCCCGCTCATCGAGCACGGGCACGTGTACTCGGCGATGCCGCCCCTCTACAAGGCGAGCGTCAAGGGCAAAGAGGACGTGTATCTCTATTCCGAGGAAGAGAAGATCGCATACGACGCTCTGAACAACAACAAGGTGGAGTATCAGCGGTATAAAGGTCTCGGCGAGATGAGTACCGAACAGCTCTGGGACACGACGATGAACCCCGCAACGCGTACACTCATCAAGGTGAGCATGAAGGACGCGGTCGAGGCGGACAAGATGTTCACGGTGCTCATGGGCGAGAGTCCCGCGCTCCGCAGACAGTTTATAGAAGAGAATGCAACGCTCGTAAAAGATTTGGACATCTGAAAACGCATTAAGGTATCAAGAAAAATATATAGGAATATATTATGGCAAAAAAAGAGACGAGCCCGGAGCTCACCGAAGAATTTAAGAAGACCCTTGCAATGACGAAAATTCTCGACGTCGAGGTCGACGACGAGCTGAAACGTTCTTTCATCGCCTATGCAATGGCGGTCAACAAATCGCGTGCAATTCCCGACGTCCGTGACGGCTTGAAGCCCGTTCACAGACGTATCCTGTATTCCATGCACGAGATGGGGCTATATAACGACAAGGCATACCGCAAGTGTGCGCGTATTGTCGGCGACGTGCTCGGTAAATTTCACCCGCACGGCGACTCTTCCGTATACGACGCGCTCGTTCGCCTTGCACAGGATTTCTCCATCAACTTCCCGCTGGTAGACGGACACGGCAACTTCGGTTCGGTCGACGGCGATCCCCCCGCGGCAATGCGTTATACGGAGGCGCGCCTCACCAAGCTCGCCGCCGAAATGCTCAAAGATCTCGATAAGGAGACGGTGGATTTCTTCCCCAACTTCGACGGAAACGAGATGGAGCCCGCGGTTCTCACCTCGCGCTTTCCAAACCTGCTCGTAAACGGTTCGGACGGTATCGCCGTCGGTATGGCGACGAACATTCCGCCGCACAACCTCGCCGAGGTCATCGACGGTACGATCGCCATGATCGACAATCCGGAGATCTCCGTCGACGAGCTCATGAGCTATATTCCCGCGCCCGACTTCCCCACGGGTGGCATCATCATGGGCAGAAGCGGTATCCGCAAGGCATATCGCACGGGACAGGGCAATATCGTCATCCGTTCCAAGTGCGAGATCGAGGAGCACGGCACGGGCGGCAACCTTCGCTCGCGCATCGTCGTGACGGAAATTCCCTATCAGGTCAACAAGGCGCAGCTCATCGAAACGATCGCCAACATGGTGCGCGATAAGCGCCTCGAAGGCATCTCCGATATCCGCGAGGAGTCGGGCAGAGACGGTATGCGCATCGTCATCGAGTGTAAGAAGGACGCGAACGCACAGGTCGTTCTCAACTCCCTCTATAAGCACACCAACCTGCAGATTTCCGACGGTATCATTCTGCTCGCGCTCGTCGAGAACGGAACGGAGCCGAAGGTGCTCAACCTGCGCGAAATTCTCTCCTATTATCTTGCGCATCAGAAGGAAGTCATTGTGCGCCGTACGCGCTTCGATCTTGCCAAGACGGAGGAGCGCGCGCACATCATCGAGGGACTTGTCATCGCGCTTGCGAGTATCGACGAGGTCATCGCCATCATCAAGCAGTCGAAGGACAAGAGCGAGGCGACGGAAAAGCTCACCACCGCGTTCTCCCTTTCGGATAAGCAGGCGAACGCCATTCTCGAAATGCGCCTGCAACGGCTCACCGCACTCGAAGTGGAGAAGCTCAAAGACGAGCTTGCCAACCTTCATGCGACGATTGCCGACCTCAAAGATATCTTAGCGAACGAATCGCGCGTATACGACATCATTCGCGCAGACCTGCTGCAAATCAAGGCAAAATATCCCTCCGAGCGCAGAACGGAGATCTCCGTCGATTTCGGTCAGATCGAGGACGAGGATCTCATCGACGTGGAGGACGTCGTTATCTCCATGACGCACGGCGGATACGTCAAGCGCATTCCCGTGACCGAGTACCGCGCGCAGAACCGCGGAGGTGTGGGAATCACGGGGCACAGACCCAAGGAAGACGATTTCGTGGAGCAGATGTTCGTCTGCTCGACGCATGATCCCATTCTTCTCTTCTCCAACTTCGGCAAGGTGTATTCGATCAAGGGCTACGAAATTCCCGAGGCGAACCGCACGGCGCGCGGCAGGGCGATCGTCAATATCGTTCAGCTGAATGCGGGTGAGAAGATCGCGGCGATCCTGCCCGTCGTCGAGAACGGTACGGGCTATCTCGTGATGGCGACCAAGAACGGTCTCATCAAAAAGACGGCGACGAAGGAATTCGACCGCATCATGCGGAGCGGTAAGATCGCAATCAATATCACCGAGGGCGACGAGCTCATCTCCGTACAGTTTGCGACGGGCGAAAACGAGATCATCGTGGCGAGCCGTTCGGGCAAGTGTATCCGCTTCCCCGAGACCGACGTCCGCCCGATGGGCAGAGACACGATGGGCGTCAAGGCGATCAACCTCTCGAAGGGCGACGAGGTCGTCGATATGCTCGTCCTGAAAGAGGGCTATGACATTCTGACCGTCTCCGAAAAAGGCTACGGAAAGCGCACCAACCCCGAGGACTACCGTGTGCAGTCGCGTGCGGGCAAGGGCATCAAGGCGGGCGTGTTCAATGAAAAGACGGGTATGCTCGTCAATATGAAGCTCGTCAGCGACGACGTGGATATCATGCTCGTCTCGTCGGCAGGCATCATCATTCGTATGCACGCGGAATCCATCTCGCAGATCGGGCGCAATACGCGCGGCGTACGGCTCATGAACCTCAAAGAGAGCGTCGTTGCGACGGTCGCCGTAACCGAGAAAGACGAGGAAGCGGAGGTTGCCGCACCCGAAGAGACGGCGGCGGACGTTCCCGTTGAGGAGATCGCAGGGGACGACAGCGAAGAATAATCAGAATAAAGTAAAAGACGCCGCGGCGAATACATTCGCCGCGGCGTTTTATATACAAAAAAGCGCCTCATTCGAGACGCTTTTTTGAATTTACCTATGTATCAGTACGCTTGCAGATTGCTGATAACGACCTGATCGTTATTGCTGTTTTGACTGCTGTCTTTCGAATAGGCGATATAGATCGTCTGATTCTGATAAAGCGTTTGGGATACCGTACCATTGTCCGAGCCCGATCTTCCGTCGACGAGGGTATTGATATTCCCGTCGGCATCTACGGTCCAGATATAGATCTTATCGTAAGTGGCTTCGGAAGAGACGCTCCAACTAAACGAAATCTCGATTGTGCGGTTTGCGGTGATCGCCATGAGCGCCGTGGTGCTGTCTTGATGATAGTTGCCCGAGGTATAAGTCGATCCGCTTTGCGTAAACGCATAGAGAGTGCCAAAAGAGACATTACTCGGTTTGCGGAAATCATTGCTCGAATAATCCGTCAGGTCGGTCTGAAGCGTGTACGGGTCAGCCGAAACGGTGCCGTACGTCCATCTTGCATAGAGCGTAACGGAGGAGGTCGCGTAGTAACGGGTGTTCACTCTGTTGCCGCTGAAACTCGGATTCGTATACCAGCCTTCGAATAAGTAGCCGCTCCTCGTGGGCGTGGGCAGATTGATATAATCTCCTTCGGGGCAAAGCATTTCGTTGATGTAACTCGATCCGTTGTAGTAGCCGCCGTTGAGTTCAAAGGTGACACTGGTTGCCCATCTTGCATACAGCGTGCAATTTCTTTCGGGGAAGAAGTAGTTGTACGTCACTTTGTTCGAAAAGGAGGAGTCTTTGTACCAACCCTCGAAGATATAGCCGCTTCTCGTGGGAGTGGGCAGATCGACGCTTTGGTCTTCATAGCAGGTCATATCCTCGATGTATCCGTACCCGTCGTATCTTCCGCCGTTGAGTTCGAACGAGACTTTGAGGAGCCATTCTGCGTACAGAGTACAGCTTTCTTCAGGATAGAAGTAATTGCCCGTCACCTTGCTCGAGGAGGAGAAATTCGATCTTGTATACCAGCCGCCGAAGGTGTATCCCTCTCTCGTGGGCGTATAGAGGCGAATGGAGTCGCCGCTTCCTACCGTCTGTGAGTTGGGATATCTCGTTCCGTCGTAATAGCCGCCGTTTGTCTCGAACGAGACGGTGTAGTAGGAGATTTCCTCCCAATTCGCATACAGCGTGCAGGAACGCTCGGGATAGAAGTAGGAATTGCTCGTCACTTTGGAGGAAGACGAGAAGTTCCGATCGGTATACCAACCCTCGAAGGTGTATCCCTCTCTCGTGGGCGTGGGAAGGCTGATGGAATCGCCCGCTTCGCAGGTTACGCTGTCGTAATAGCTGTATCCGTTTACATAGCCGCCGTTGAGTTCAAAGGAGACCGTGTAGTCCAGAGAGACAGGACCGCTGACTTTGATTGTCGCGCTGTACTCATCGTCGGGATCGATCCAGTTATCCGACCAGGTGATCTTGTAGTTGCTGCTGCCCGTCGAGACAGGTTCCATGCTCATGATCGCGCTGATGGGAACGTAGATATTGCGGTAGCTGCCGTCCGTATAGTTGATTTTTGCGGAGAGGCGGGAAGAACCGTAGTTGGTGTCGTTGAGGGCGGAGTCAAGATCGTAGGAGCTGAGCGACGTCTTGTTGAGCGTCACGTCCTGAACGGTCTTGTATTCTTTGTCTGTCGAATTCGGCTTGACGTTCATATCGATCGCAACTTCGCTTACATAGCGCGAGCTACCGCCGCCGTAGGTCGAGAAGTAGATGACGATTTCCTGATAGGATTCGATCTTCTCTGCCTTCTTTTCAAGCTCCAGAGCCTTCTTTTCGAGCTCTTCTGCTTTCTTTTCGAGATCGCTCATGTTGCCGTTGCCCGAGAGCAGATCTTCCATGATCTTTTCCATCTCTTTTTCGAGCTCGATCGACTCGTCCATGAGGCTCTTGATCTCGCCGCCGTAGTAGCGGAAGGTGGAAGCGTTCTCGTAATCGTCCTCGTCGATGGGATAGTCGGGATCGCCGAGGTTATCGCGTACCCAATAGTATTGGCTGCCGAGCTCGATTCTCTTCGCCGCGTTTGCGGGGAAGCTGTTGCCGAGGAAGAGGGAAGAGATCCATGCGCCGACCGCGATCACGCCTGCCAGCACGACGCACACAGCGGGAATGAGGATCGCATCGAAGAATCTGTGGCGCTTGCCTGCGCCTTCCTCCACCGTCTGGAACTCGTTGAGCTCCTTCATCGAGAGGATCTGCTGATCGATGAGGCAGTTGGGCTGAGCCTTGCCGTAGAATGCAACGCCAAGGCGTCCGCATGCGGGGAACGCGCTTGCCGCTAAGAAGATACCGACGACGTGCATGCCCGCTGCGAGCAACCAGTATGCGCTTACACTGTACATCAGGTTCTCGACCCACATAGGTGCGCCGCCGCCTTCAAACATCATCGGCATCACGTAGACAAGGAAGAAGACACCGTAGCCCGCTGCAAAAATTCCGAAGATCGTGTTGAGGACGATACGGCTGACGAGCGATTTGCGCTCGTGCTCAAGCTGTGCGGGGTTCCAGTCCCAGATCTGTCTGCACAGTGCGGTAAACATACCGATGAAGCCGACGAGGGGCATGAGAATGGAGAACGCGAACAGCGAGGATGCGCGTCTGCGGCGCACCAGGCGCTTGATGTCTTTGACCGTCTTGACTTTCTGCTCGTCGGTCGAAGCGGCGTATGTCGTGCCCTCTGCGCCAGCAACGGCAACGGGAGCAGCTTTACCGAGCTGTGCTGCCTCGGCATATGCCTGCATTTCGCTTGCCTCGGCAGTTGCAAGGTCGGGGTTCTTCTTCGCAAGGAGAAATCTCGTAACGATTGCGCCGCCGCCGAGCAGTCCGAAGATGAGCGAGAAGACGAGCGTGCAGATGAGCGGTGCGCCCGCGTCCATCTCGTCTCCGCCGACCTGACCTGCACCGATGCAGGCAACGAGGAAGAGTACGAAGTAGAGCACAAAGGAGATGTATGCAAGGAGCGTCGTGCGGTACAGCGTCTTGCCGCCGATCACGAGCGTCTTGCCGCGCTTCGTCTTGCTCATGGTCATCGAAAGGAATACGATGGCGAAGATGAGCGAGACGGCTGCAAGGGCGAGCAACGTATAAACGACGCCGCCGTAGCCGCTCATTTCGAGCATTTCGCTCTCGCCGAGAAGTTTGTAAAGGCTGCCCGTACTCTCGCTGAACGTCTCGCCCATGAAGGACACGGTGACGGACGCATAGTCGCCGACGAAGAACAGGAACAGAAGAACGGAGAGCACAGAGAAGAGAACGCAGGGCAGGAAGAAGAGAAGATTGTAGATCTTCGAAATTCCGCCTTGCTGCGTCGCAGCTGCCTGATAGGGCTGCGCAGCGACTGCTGCCGCGGGAGCTTGCGCTGCGGCAATTTCCTGTTGCACGGGCGCGGGGCTCGGCTGGCTCTGTGCGGGCGCGGGTGCGGGAGCGGGGGCAGGAGCAGCCGGCGTTGCAGTGAGTTTCTGTCCGCATTCGCCGCAGAACTTTGCACCCGGTGCTACCTTTGCTCCGCACGCAGGACAGGCTGTAATCACCTGCTTCTTCGTGCCGCAATTGGGACAGAAATTGCCTTCAAATTCTGTACCGCATTGGGAACATTGATACATAGGGGATCCCTCCATACATTATTAATAATTGTGATTATAGCATATTGAGGGAAAAGTGGCAGTATTAAGAAATATTATTATATATTTATTGAGCAACATATTTCTTAAAACGGCAAATTTTCGAAACAGGAGCGTCGCGATCTCGCATGGCTGTTTGAAATTCGACAAAATTCGCCAAACAAAGACAGATTTCTACAAAAACAGTGCCCCGATCGGTGTGCCGAATACTTGACCGAAAGCGCGGCGGCATAGTAAACTTGTAGTATCACAAACGATATAAAGGAGAGGTACAAAGGTATGGAAGATGTATTGAACGGATTTGCGCAGGAAGAGTTGGCGGCACGGGAGCCGCGTTTTGCAGCAGGGCAACTTGCGGAGGAGATCGTACCCCTTCTGGAAGAGTGCTTTTTCGCCGGTGTGAAGCGTAGCGGGAGCGGGATCGATCTCCTATTCCCTAACGGTCAGCGTTTCCGGCTTGCGATCGGAGAAGTCGTATAACATCAACCGCCGCGGCGAATATTTCGCCGCGGCGGTTTGCTTGTTCTCATCGCAGTGCAAGAAAAGGTTGCAATTTGCCGATTGTTGTGATACAATGAAATTATGAACACGGTGCGGCTGAACGCGTATGCGAAAATCAATCTCACGCTCGAACTTACGGGGACGCAGGACGGATATCATCTGCTCGATTCCCTCGTGACGAGTATCGATCTCTATGACCGCATCGTCGTAAAGCGGCGCAAGGATACGCTTATCCGCGTGTTCATGCACGGGCTGGGGAGCGAGACCATCTCCCCCGAAGAAAACAACGCACAGCGCGCGGGGGAAGCGTTTGTCAAGGCGTTTCAAACGACGGGCGCGGATATCACCGTCTACAAAAATATTCCCATCGGGGCGGGACTTGGCGGTTCGTCCGCCGACGCCGCGGGAGTAATTAACGCCCTTGCAAAGCTGTATAAAATCGACGACTTTGCGGCGCTCAAAAGCCTTGCAGACAGCTTGGGCAGCGACACGGGGTATCTTCTCACGGGTGGTTTCGCCCGCATGACCGGGCGGGGCGAACGGGTGGAGCACCTTGGCGAGATTCCGAGCCTTCCCGTTCTTCTCATTCTGCCGAAAGAGGGCGTTTCGACGGCGGAATGCTATCGCCTCTCGGATACCGTGGAGAATGCCGACCGCGCGGATACGAAAAAGTCGCTCGAACTCATGAAGCGCGGGGAGTTGCGCGCGTTCTGCGCGTCGCTCAAAAATGATCTCTATCCCGCCGCGAAGCAGATC
>CAMWQK010000033.1 GCA_947176445.1 uncultured Clostridia bacterium
TGCCTCCCCTTCCTTCATGCCGCGCGCGGTAACCGCGGGCGTGCCGATGCGCACGCCGCTCGTGATAAACGGCGACGTCGTTTCAAACGGAATGGTGTTCTTGTTGACGGTGATATGCGCCTTGTCGAGCAGTGCTTCGAGTTCCTTGCCCGTCATGTTCTCACTGCGGAGATCGACGAGCATCAAGTGATTGTCCGTCCCGCCCGAGACGAGCCGCACGCCGTTTTCCGTGAACTGCTTTGCCATTGCCGCAGCGTTCTTGACGATCTGCGTCTGATACGCCTTAAATTCGGGCGTGAGCGCCTCGCCGAAGGCAACCGCCTTCGCCGCGATGACGTGCATCAACGGTCCGCCCTGCGTGCCGGGGAAGATTGCCTTGTCGATCGCCTTCGCGTACTGTTCCTTGCACATGATGACGCCGCCGCGCGGTCCGCGGAGAGTCTTGTGCGTGGTCGTGGTCACGAAGTCCGCATACGGCACGGGGGACGGGTGCAAGCCCGCCGCCACAAGTCCCGCAATGTGCGCGATATCCACCATCATGAGCGCGCCGACCTTGTCGCAGATCTCGCGAATGCGCTTAAAGTCGATGACGCGGGGATATGCGCTCGCGCCCGAGACGATGAGCTTGGGTCTGCATCCGAGCGCGATCTTCTCCATCTCGTCGTAGTCGATGGTCTCCGTCTCCTTGGAGACCCCGTAAGGGACGATATTGAAGTACACGCCCGAGACGTTGACGGGAGAGCCGTGCGTTAAGTGTCCGCCGTGAGAAAGGTTCATACCCATGATGGTATCGCCGGGCTTCAACATTGCAAAGTACACGGCAAAGTTTGCCTGCGCGCCGCTGTGCGGCTGTACGTTGCAGTGATCGCACCCGAAGATCTTTTTAAGGCGCGTTCTTGCAAGCTCCTCGGCGACGTCTACAAACTCGCAGCCGCCGTAGTAGCGCTTGCCGGGATACCCCTCCGCATACTTGTTGGTGAGGTGGCTCCCCATCGCCGCCATGACTGCGGGGGATACGATATTTTCGCTCGCGATGAGTTCGAGATTGCCCCTCTGGCGGGCAAGTTCCTTATTCATTGCGTCGTAGAGCTCGGGATCGGCTTTCTTGATCGTGCTTAAATCAATCATAGATATCTCCTTTCGGAATTTTATTTATTATGATTATACCACAGTTATGTGTAAATCGCAAGAAAATGCTAAAAAAACGCATGAAAAAACAGGGTATTTTTTTCGCAAAATACTTGACTTCGAAATCGAATAAAGGTATACTTCGAGTATGATTTTCGTAGCGTACGGACGAAAGTTATAATCTTTAATTTAATAACCACAGGTTGCACGGCGAAAGTATGTGCATTAAACGGGGAATCCGCGTGAAATTCCGGAGCTGTACCGCAACGGTAAGCCCTCTTTGAAGGGATAAGTCCGAATGCCAGACCTGCGAGGATTAGAGTCGTTTGGTTCGAGTTAAGCCAAACGTGCGTGAGCACGTTTGTTATTAACGTGCTCAATTTTTTAAGTTAAAGGAAAAAGTACAAAATGAAAAGGAAAACGGTTACCGCAGGTTTTGCGGTGATAATTGCCACCCTCACGGGGGTGGGAGCTGTTGGCTGTAACGACTCCGAAGCGCCGCATACGCATGTATACGGGGAGTACGTTCAAGAAATCGCGCCGACCTGTACGGCAGAGGGCGTAAAAGGACATTTTACCTGCAAAGATGGCGACTCCTTCGTCGACATCGAAAAAAACGAAATCGAAGACATCAGAATCCCCGCTTTGGGGCACGACTATTCGTTCGTCGATCAGGTAAACGCAACAACGCTTGCATCGGGCGTGAAAGCGCACTTCGAGTGCACAAAGTGCAACCTGTTCTTTGATGAGAACAAACAGGAAGTAACGCAGGGCAGTCTCGTCATTCCGCCGATCACGCCGCACACGCACGTGTACGGAGAATACGTCGAAGAGGTCGCGGCTACCTGCACGGCGGACGGCATGAAGGGACACTTTACCTGCACCGAGAACGACTCCTTCGTCGACCTCAACCACAATGAACTTTCAAGTATTCTCATTCCCGCACTCGGTCACGACTACTCATTCGTAGAGGAAATTGCCGCAACCGAGCTTGCGACGGGCGTAAAGGCACACTACACCTGCACCCGCTGTCCCCTTCTCTTCGATACAGACAAGGCGGAGACGACGGAGGAAGCGCTCGTTCTTGCTCAGCTGGAACATCGGCATTCCTTTACGGACGGCAAGTGCGCCTGTGGCGAATACGAGGACTCGGCGGCGGGCGAGAATGCAAAGTACATCGACGGGCTCGAAGGCGCGGTTATGAAGTACATATCGTCCGCTTCCTTCAAGGGCAACCTCGTCTCCTCCACGACGAGCGCAAGAGTTCCGCTCATGTATCTGAAATATGTAAGCGGCTCCCTCTTCTCCGCCGCTCAGATGGAGCAGATCACGGGATATCTCGATATGATCCACACCCTGCAAGACGATAACGGCTATATTCAGGACGTTTTGTGGGACGAATCCGCGGCACAGACGCAGGGCTGGAACTCGATCATCGACTACTGCTTCTCCTGGTCGGAGATGTACAGTCAATATCTGCAATATGCCCATGCAAACGATCTCACGGATAAATATGCGAGCGACAAGACGTCCGTACTCCACTACGTGAAGTCGCTCAACTACTGGTGGCAAAATCCCATTCCCGAAAAGCACTTCCGCCTGATGGGCACAGATCAACCCAACGTCACTATTCAGGGCTGGGTGACAAAAACCATCAACTTCACGAACGGTCCGATCAGAAGACTGGCGCGCGGTCTTGCCGGAGAGGGAGGAAGCGGCGGCGTATCCACCTGGCTTCCGAACTTACGCGACGGTATTTTAAGCCTCGACGAGTTCTTCCCCGAAAAGCACGACCTCGGCATGGCGTGGTGCGATCGGGTGGAACGGGAAGCGTCCAACTGGGATGAAGAGGCAAACGGTCCGATTGCGCAAAAGGTCAACTGGAACTGGACGTATAACCCCATCGTCGACGACTGGTACAACGCGTTCTACGAGATATACTGCCCCACCGTTTCTGGCGCGTTCTGCTTCGGCGGATACGATCTTGCCCTGCTTACGGCTTATAACCTCGGCGCAGATATCGACGAATACGCTTCCTACCCCAAGGCACATGCGCTCAGTTGGTACGAAAAGGACGAGGACGGCAACTATAAGAACGATTCCTCCACCCCCAACTGGATCGGCTTTACCGGTCGTCCGCTCGTTGCAACCGTTCTGCACGGCGAAGAGGGCTTTGACGTCGATTATGAGAAGAGCGTGCAATATTACTTCCCCGATCACGATACGGGCATGAGCGCGGTAAAACCCGAGGAGCGAGTGACCCTCGACCGTCTTGCAACGGACGAAAGCCTCATGAACATCGAGATGACGGGCGGCTCGAGCGCGTCGCCGCAGTGCATGCTCCTCACCGCAATGGCAATGGGCATCGACCTCGAACACTACGTATCGACCACAGGCGTGGAGGCGAACCTCATCGAATTCTGGCTGAAATCGCTCATCAAGGACGGCGACGGAAACTACACCGTTTCCACCATTGACGATGCGGCGATGATGATCGCATACATCTGCCAGTTGAAGGGAATTGACGCGCCCTCCCCGATGGGACTTTGGAACGAAACCTTGGGAGTGATCGGATAATGAAAAAAGTTTGGTCGCTCCTCTTCACAACGGTATGTCTCTTCACGGCGTGTGGCTGTGCGGGCGACCTCACTTCGGACGATCCGCACTATCACGAGACGCCGGACGCTGACGAAAAATATTACACCTTTCTCTTGGAACTTCGGGAACCTTCGACCGAGACGGTAGCGGAAGAGGGAGATATTTACCCCCATTCGACGCTCGACGGCGCACTCATTTACAGTTGGGAAATCCCCATGTACGGCAACACGGTGTACGAATCGGTCACGGAATATTTCAAAGACCGCACGGACAGTATCACCTTCCGCCTCTCTCAGCAAAAGTTCTATATGTTCCACGATTGCACGCTGCCCGACGGCACGCAATACAACCTCGAAACGGTATACATCGCGGCAGACGGAGAATATGCCATGACCGCGAACTACCAACCGATTTTGGGCGAGGACGGTGTTGCGGGCACGGAGGACGATCTGAAAGTGCTCACCCTCGTCTATCGGGGTTGGCTATATTAACAAATAAGGAGAACAGCTATGAATCAAATGTCTTTGACAAAATCCGAGCGTCTTGCGCGCACGCAGGGTGCAAAGGGCTGGGGCGCAGTGCTTGCTCTGTTTGCGGCAATGTGCATCGATCAGTTTGTACTCGATATCCCGTTTGCGAATATCGTGTTCCCCATCCTCGTCATCTGCGCGGCGAGCATGAGCACGCTCAAAAACCTCGTGCTCATCGCGCTCTATTCCGTCGTGTTCGAGCTCAGCTGCATCGCATGGAATCCGCTCGATCTCGTACACGCGCACTGGTGGCTCATGGAGGTTGCGATCGGCTATACGATGCCGTTCATCGTCTATAAGCTGTGCAACCGCAAGCATAAGAATATGAGTATCCTCTCCTATTCTGCAATCGCTGCGCTCGGCGAACTGCTCTATTTCTGGGTATCCATCGCCGCGACGATTTTGCTCTGGGGCGTCGATCCCGTGGCGTATATTCTGAGCGATCTGCCCTACGAGGCGCTCGGCTGCATTGCCACCTTCGCTTGCTCGTTGCCCGTTGCACTTGCCTACAAATTGAAAACGGGCGAGCTCGTGCTCGGCAAAAAGAAAAATACCGCAACGGTATAAGTTCTACGAAAAAAACAGGGCTGAATTTTTCAGCCCTGTTTTTATGTTACAATCCTTAAATTTTTGCGAAGTCGCTCTTGGTCACGCCGCATAAGGGACAGACAAAATCCTCGGAGACGTGCTCCCACTTCGTTCCCGCCGCAACGCCGTTCATATCGTCGCCTTCCGCTTCGTCATAGGTGTAACCGCATACGGTGCATACATACTTTGCCATATTTGCCTCCGTACACAGTATTGCCCAAAACTAATGAGAAAATTCCTTTGCGATGGCTTCCGCGAGCGCATTTATTTTTTCGACCGTCTCCGCCTTGACGGATGCGAGCATGCTCACCGTCTCGCCCACTTTCTGCATGTTTTTGAGTGCGGAGAGCTCCGCCTCCATGAGCTTGCCCGACTGCGGCGCCCACGAGCCGCTCTCGATGAGAGAATACTTGCGGTTTTGGAAGTTGTGCGCTTTCAGATCGGCAATCAGCCGCTCCACGTTCACGAAGATCCCCGCGTTATACGTTGCCGCCGCAAACACGACGTGCGAATAACGGAACGCCTCCGCAAGCAGATAGGAAATTTCCGTCTTGGACGTGTCGTACACTTTGACGGGCACGCCCTTCCCCGCAAGCGCGGTCGCGAGAATTTCCGCGGCGTTTAGCGTATGCCCGTAAACAGAGCCGCAGAAGATGACGACGCCCCTCTCCTCGGGCGCATAGCTGCTCCAAAGATCGTACTTTTCAAGGAAGTACCCGAATTCCTCTTTCCAGATCTGACCGTGTAGCGGGCACACCGTGCGAATGGGCAAATCCCTTACGCCCTTCAACGCATTCTGCACCTGAACGCCGTATTTGCCGACGATATTGAAGTAATACCGCCGCGCCTCGTCGAGCATATCCCGCTCGAACTGCTGCCACTTGGCAAAGAGATCTCCCTCGATCGCGCCGAACGAGCCGAACGCGTCAGCTGTAAAGAGCGTGCCCGAATACTCGTCGAAGCTCATTAAAACTTCCGGCCAGTGCACCATCGGCGCGGCAAAAAATCTGAGCGTGTGCTTGCCCGTGCTCAAAGTATCCCCCGCCTTGACGATGGTCGCCTGTTTCTCGTCAAAGCCGAAGTAAGCGCTCAGCATGAGCGCCGCCTTTTGCGAAGTGACGACCTTGACGTCCGCAAACTCTCTTATTACCCGCTGAATGCACGACGAATGATCGGGCTCGACGTGGTGAACGACGAGGTAGTCGAGCTTCCGTCCGCCGAGCGCGGAGACAAGGTTTTCGAAAAACCGCTCCTCTACGGCGTGATCGACCGTATCGAAGAGCACCGTCTTTTCGTCCTTCAGAAGATAGGAGTTGTAAGACGCGCCGTTTTTTACGGGATAGACGTTTTCAAACAGCGCGAGCCGAAAATCGCTCGCGCCGATATAGTATAGATCCTCACTGATAAGAACGGTATTGTTCATGCTTAACCAAGCCCCTCCAATTCGTCGAGCGTCAACGAGAATGCGGGGATAAAGTGCTCGAAGAAGTAGTTTACCGCGCGCATATTCATGCTTTGAAGCGCGTCTCCGATCGTCTTTTCCGCCTGCACAAACTCATTATTGCCCGAACGCAGCTCTTCCAAACATTTAATGTAGGCAGAGAGCTTGTCCGCCGCCTTCACGAACTTATACTCCGCACTCTTCTTGTCCGCCTGCAAATAGGGATAGAGCTCCCCCTTCATTTCCTCGGGAAGCGTGTTTGCGATCTTTTCGACGGCGAGCGTTTCGAGCTTTGCATATTCGCCGTGAATGCCCTGATTGAAGTACTTGACGGGGGTTGGAAGGTCGCCCGTCATCACCTCGCTCGCCTCGTGATAGAGCGCGTAGAACACCGCCTTCTCCGCGTCGATATTCCCGCCGTACACCCCGTTCTCGATGGCGACGAGCGCGTGCGTGAGCATGGCGACGGAGTGCGAGTGCTCCATGATGTTCTCCTCCCGCACCGAGCGCATGAGCTGCCAGCGCTTGATATACTTCATTCTGTCCATATAGGCGTAAAACTTATCCATAAAAAACCCTCTTTTTGCGTTATCAATATAACTATACCACATATTTTATCAAAAAACAATTGACTTTTCATAGAAAACGGCATATAATTTTCCCGTTGAATGCGTTCAACAAATAAAAACTGAATGATCCGTCGTGGGTGCTGTAAAAGGCTGAGATGATACCACTTGAATCGGACAAGGTAATACTTGAACGAAAGTACTGGAAATTCTTAAGGATAATTCTACCCACACGTACAGTTCGTGTGGGTATTTTTTACACTTTTCGGAAGCGCGGAGAATTCAAAAAAATTTCAGGAGGTCTTATGTTTCTCAATTCTCTGCTCGTTTCCTATTCGGAAAAGATCAAAGATGCCGAGGGCGAAACGGTCGGCTTTCTCTACAAGAAAGTCTGGACGGAATACGCCCAAAGCTCGCTCATGAGCGTATTTTTGTGGATCGCCGTCGCACTCTTTTTGGTGCTCGTCGGCGTCGGAATTCTCGTCCGTTTCAGAAAGCCCGAATCGCTCAGACAGTTCGCGACGGTCGCAATTTCCCTCGCCGTAGGGTTTGCAGTCACCGTCATCGTCGCAATGCTCTCGCTCGCGTTCATGGAGCTGAGCGAAAAAGGTCGGGTGTACGATCTGCTCCTCTACCCCTCCGCCGTCCTTGCGGGCGCCGTGCTCCTCGGCGCGGCGGCGACGTACGCCTCGTCTATGTTCTCGAAGAAAGTGTTCAAAATCACGGCGATCGTGAGCGCAAGCATTGCCGCGGCGGCGTTCATCGCCTTGCTCGTGTGCGTGGGCGTGTACTACGGCAAAAACATCGACGGGGACGGATACTTCAACTCCGACGTTGCGAGAGTCAATCAGATCGTCCTCTACGTGAGCGCGGGGCTCGTGCTTGCGGCGATTGTTGCGATCGGCTTCCTCTTTGAC
>CAMWQK010000034.1 GCA_947176445.1 uncultured Clostridia bacterium
TCGTGGTAACACAGTCGTACAGGCTAACATCAAGAATCCCCGCAAATAATTGAGAAAAACAAAAGAGGAAGACTTCGGTCTTCCTTTTTTTGTGTTCGGGCGGGAGAGAAAACGGTGTGAAAAACTTGATTTTTTTACGGAAATCATATACAATAAAATAATCAAATCATATCATAAATAGAGTAAGGAAGTTTTTATGAAGAAAAGAAAAAAATTATTTGCACTCGTGAGCTGCTTTATGGCGGCGGTATTGACCTTCGGCGCAGTTGGTTGCGGCGATGACGACGAGCCCGTCGGCGACGGGAGCGATCCTTCAAACCCTTCTGTGCCCACGGTTCCCGCGGGGCCTACGGCGCCCGAGGAGCCTACGGATCCGGTTGACGTGAAAAACGCAAACGCGATCGAGATCACGGACGGCTATGAAAAGGGCACTGCGCGCGCTACGCAGACCAGCGAGTACCTCGGCGCGGTCGACCATATCGTAAAACCCGTAAAAGAGGTCATGGACGAGCACGAAACTTACGGCGTAAAAGTGTATCCCACCTACGGCAAGGCGTTAAAGGGCTATACCGTAGAAGAGCGGGACGGACTGATTAAGGAGAGCCACGCGCTTGCGCCTTCGCCCTCGTGGAAGTCTTTGGGTATTTATAACGCGATCGATTCCGAGGGATATCTCTTGAAGAACGGTCAGCGCATTCCCTATTCCACCAACGGCGGTGAAGAGGGCGACAATGAGGCGGAAGAGGGCGAGATCATCTCCGGCGGCAACGAGGCAGGACTCGGAGACGGCGAGGTGATGGAAGAGGGCTCTACGACCGTCAACAAGCAGTACAATCAGCAATACAGAATGCTGTATAAGCACACGGCGGCGCTCACGCACTTCGGCGGCGGTCTCTCCGACGACGAGCCCCGTATCGTCAAAAAGATAACGGCGTTGACGCATCCGAAGCTCGAATCGACCACGATTACGGGACTATATGCGCCCGCGGGCGAAGTCGTTAAATTTGAAATGTCTTTGAGCGACTATCAATCCGCAGGCGGGCTGAGAGTTCTCATCGGACAGAACTATAACCTCTCCCAGCACGTCTCCATGGAAACTTCGGGGAACGGCATCAAGGGGAACGGGCTCAACCGTATGCCCGATATCCTCAGTATCTTCCAGTATAACGATAAGACCGGCGCGGTGTATAAGGACGGCGATACCGTAACGTTCTACGTCGGTTCCTTCCTTGGCGGACCCATCTATTTCCGTCCGATCAAGAACGACGTGGAGCGTAAAATTTCCGTAACCATTTCGGGCGCAGTCAAGTATCAGCACTTTATTCTCGGTGCGACCACGCCCGAGGAGTATGAGTTCAACAAAACTTCCACCGCACCCTATTTCGATCTCGAAGTGTACGACTCCGTCCGCTTCACAACACACAAATATGCGGCTTCGGGCGGGCTTGCACTCAAAGATTTCACCTATGAAAACTGCACGGATGCGGCGGTTCTGTGGGATAAGATCGCCGGGGTTTCGACCCGCGTTCGCTGGAACGGGCTTTCGGGTGCGAGCGCTCCCGTATATATCATCGGCGACTGTTACATCGCGGCGGGCGCGGCGTTTGCCAACCCCGGAAGAAACGGCGTCGTCTGCCCTCCGGGCTGGCTTGCCGAAGCGCTCAACTATAACAGATTTGTCAACAGCGGCAGCTGGGGCACGATGCACGAATATAACCACTGCTGGCAGGGCTTCGGTCTCAAGAACAGCGGCGAGGTCGGCAACAATGCGGTTACGCTCGTTTCGTATACGCTCTATACGCGTATTTCGCAGAGCAGAACGACCGCTACCGGCTGGGGCAACGGCAGCTGGAACAGATTTACCGATCCTTCCAAGGCGCTGGGCGAGCTGTTGAGCCTGGGCGCAAACGGCAGTATCCGCGAGGATCTGTCGGTATATGCGACGCTCATTCACAACATCGGTCAGGATATGTTTGTCGGCGCGGCGAAGGGCGGCAAGGACAGCGGTTCGGTCACCTATTACAACAACCTCGTAAACGTCACTCATCTTGACATGACTTACTACTTTACCGACGTACTGCACCTCGGCGTTGGTTCCGGCAGAGGGATCACGCAGGCTGCGGTAGACGCGGTAAAGGCGAAAAATTACCCCATGTTCGTGCCCGTCTCTTCCGTATATCAGGTGGGCAGAAGTATTCAGTACGACGGCAACAAGCAATACATCACGACTGCACAGCCGTTCTCTTACGGCAAGGGCGAGTTCACGATGGACTTCACCGATAAGAACAATTTCGCGGGCAACACTTTTGCGAGCAAGGCGCTCGTCATCCCCGACGGCTTTACCGTAACGGTGAAGAGCGTTTCCCAGCCCGCAAACGGCACGGTGCAGTATCTTGGCGAGAACAAGGTCAAATACACGCCCAAGGCGGGTGAAGATGGACTTTATTCCGGCAACTTCACGGTGACACTCGGGATCACCAAGGACGACGGCGCGTTTACCGTAGAGGACGTCGACCTTGTCATCAACCTCAAACAGGGAACGAGCACCGACCTGAACAGAACGACATACACGTACGCCGACGCGGCAAACGTGCCCTCGTCGGACGCGGTATACAACGAGCAGACGAAGACCTTTGACTTCGGCACCTATGCGTCGACCGAGACGAGAAAGAACGTTTGCTCGCAGGAGACGAATACGCAGATCTGGGGCGCAGGCAGAACCTACCTCGGCGACACCTACAATGCAGACAGCTACGAGGCGCTGGAAGTCGGCAAGACGATCCAGACGCTGGACGGCGTTATGTATTTCTCCAGCCCCAACACCTACCGCTTCACGATGAAGGGCAGAGGGAAGGGAACGCTCTATCTTTCGTACGACGCAGGCGCGACCTGGGAGAAGGCGTTTACCTTCGACAGAAGCAGCGGAAACGCCTATATCGCAGACGAGTACTACGAGCATGAACTGACCGCAAGTAACAGCTACGTCTACTTTAAGGTAGTGCTTCAGGTCAAGTATAACTGGCAGGATTTCTTCGGGGTCGGTATCGCAGGTAAGCAAGCGGACGGTAGCTTTGCGGCGTTCGGCAATGCGAGCGCGATTCCCGCGTCGAGCGTGGGCATTCATGCCGCGGCGCTTAAAGAATCCTCGAAAAAATTCGAGACGGACTACCACTTCCGGAGTCAGTACACTTATAGCTATGCGGGTACGGAAAAGGTACCCACTTCGACGACCACGCTCGTCTCCGCAAACCGTGAGTCGTGGGACGATAAACAGGTGATTGAGAATCTGTTCGACGGAAATGCAAACACGTTCTACCATTCGAAGGGCGGCGCGGAGAACTATATCACCGAAGAGAAGCCGTTCGAGCTCGTTGCCGACCTCGGTGCCGAGCACAAGGTAAACAGCGTCACCTTCAACGGCTATACCGGTAAAATCGGCAATAACGGCATGGTGAAGTCCTTCAAAATCTACGGCAGCACCGACGGAGTAAATTATACGCTTGTAACCGAGCAGACCGATTCGGCGGCGAACAAGAAGGTGATGACGTTCACCTTTGACGAGATCGGCATCAGATACTACAAGCTCGTCGTCACCAAGACGGATAACGGCCGCTACTTCGCAATGAACAGCATCGACTTCGCTTACAGCGTCTCTTTCGTGAAGGGCACTATGGTGGCGCCCCACGATGAGAGCGTGACGTACTCGGGCGAATGGGCAACCAAGAACGTTCTCTGCGACTTCGGTATCATCTATACCGCCGAGGCCGAGAGCAGTGTGGAATACCGCTTCACGGGTTCGAGAGTTGCATATTTTGCAGAGAAGTCCGAGGAGTACGGCACGGTCGATATCTATCTGGACGGCAAGCTCGTCGCTTCCGACGTCAGCCTGTCTGCGGACGGCAACGCCGATATTCAGATCACCGAAACGCTCTACAACCAGTTCGGCGAATCAAACGTGCGGAAGGCGGGTGCGCTCGTCTACGTGTATACGGGAGACGCGCTGTCGGAAGGCGAGCACGTCTTGAAAATTGTGGGCAAGAGCGGCAGCTTCAACGTTGACGCGTTTGCGTACTGGAACTGATCGAATGATTAAAAGAGGCTCGTTCCGAAGGGAACGGGCCTTTTTTTTTGCCCGAAAGTAGGGCACAGAGAAATAAAATCTATGAAAATTATAAACTGTTTATTATAATATATCTTAATTAAAATTATTTCGCCCGAGAATGATATAAAAATATAAGAAAAATGCGTTTTTGTCTTGAAAAAACCCGCCGAAAATGTTACATTTAAGTTGCAATTTTGAAACGCGGGCGAGCCCATCCGTCCGCGGGCAAAATAAAATCAGACAAGAGGAAACAATATGGATTTCAAAGAAAAAATCGAGAGCACCAAGGAAGTTTTCGAGAGCTTTTGGCGCAGGGAAGAGGTGGAGCGCTGCCTTATCTCCGTCACCGCGCCGAGGAAGGGCACACAGTGGCTGCCGCCCGAGAACGTGTCGCTTGAAACAAAGTGGCTGGACGTTGACTACCGCATCGACCGCTTCAAAAAGGAAGCGGAGACGATCTACTACGGCGGCGAGACGATCCCCGTGTTCTTCCCGAATTTAGGTCCCGGCGTGCTTGCCGAATTTATGGGCTCTCCGTACGAGCTTGCAAAGGAAACGGTGTGGTTTGAGACGAAGCCGATGATTTCCGACTATGAAGGGCGGAAAAAACTTGCGCTCCGCTACGATACAAAGCTGCGCAGCGTCATGCAGGAGCTGCGTAAAAAGTGTGCAAAAGAGGGGATTTTCGTGACGACGACCGACCTCGGCGGCGGGCTGGATATTGCGGCATCGCTCCGTGGAACGGAAAACCTTCTGATGGATATGGCGTTTGAGCCCGAAGAAGTGAGACGCCTGCTCGAAGAAATCGACGAGTGCTGGGTAAAGACGATCGAGGAGATCTTTACGGAAGACGCGCAGAATCAGGTGGGATATTCTTCCTGGCTGCCGCTGTGGAGCTCCGAGAGGTTCTATCCCCTTCAAAGCGATCTCTCGGTGAATATCTCCACCGATATGTACGAGGATCTCGTTCTGCCCGAACTGCACAGGCAGTCGGCTCCGCTCGGGCGCGTTCTCTACCATCTGGACGGACCCGGCGAGATCAGGCACTTGGACGCGCTCCTCTCGCTCGATCGGCTCGACGCGATCGAGTGCGTGCCGCTCCCCGACGGAAGAGGGTATCTCGACGTAGACAATCCCATGTGGATGGACGTGTATCACCGCATACAGGCGGCGGGGAAAGGCTTGATCATCCGTATGGTCGCGCCCGATAAAATCAAGACACTGCTCACTTCGCTCTCGCACCGCGGACTGTTCGTGACCACCAGCGCGGCGAGCGAGGAAGAGGCAGAGGACCTTCTGAAAGTTGCCAAGACCTGGGCAAAGGAAGTCAAACAAAAATAACAAGACATAAGAACACCTCCCGCATTGCGGGAGGTGTAACTTAAAATGCCGTTTGATCAGCCGTTGTAAAATTCGTCGATTGCCTTATAGTAGGCGTCGATGTTCTCCCACTTGGAGAGGGGCGGGATATCGCAGCCGGAAGAGATTACGAAGTTCGGGTATTTGCTGCACTTTTCAAGCAGGCTCAGCGTAGCGGTTCTGATCGATTCGGGCGTGCCGTTCCGGAATTGCCCCACGGGGTCGATATTGCCCATGGCAACTACGTCTTCGGGAATGTGTTTCATCATCTCCGCCATGTCGATCGCGTTGCCGAAGTGGAAGACTTTTGCACCCGTGCGGAGAATGGAGTCGATGATCTGAACCGTGGTATTGCCGCAGTTGTGGTAGATCACGAGGAAGTTCTCGTCCTGAACCGTCTCAACGATCCTGCGGATATACGGCTCGGAAAATTCCTGCGCGAGGTCGGGGGAGAGCAGTCCCGTCAAGGGCTCTGCGATGACGACACCGTCCGCGCCCGCCTTCTTGTATTCCGAAATGTACGCAATCAGAAACTCGGTTGCCTTTTCGAGAACGCAATGGAGCACGTCGGGATCGGTATAGCAGTAGACGAGCGCCTCCGTCACGTCAACCAACCTGCCTGCAAGCGAAAAACTTCCGATCACGCCGGCAAAGACGGGTCTGTCCTTTATGAGCGCTTTGGCTTTTCTGATCGCTTCGATATACAGCCCCGTGCGCTTTTCTCCGACGCTCGGAACGCGCAGCTGCTCCGCTTCCTCAAGGGTGGAGACTACGTGTCCGATCACGGTGGGAACTTCGTCCTCGCTGATGTTGATCTCCGAGCCGAAGCATTCCGCCTCGACGGAGAGATCCATGAGACTGACCGATGCAAGAGAGGGGGTTCTGTCTGCAATGAGCTTCATGCCGTTCGCCTGGCTGTCGCTGCTGAAAATCAGCTCTTTCACGGAGCAATTCATCAGCTGTACCGAGGGGAACGAGAGAATGGGCATAGATTTTTTCACCTTGCTGTCTTTCAGATCTTCCAGCCAGGTATACATATTTTTTTGGGTGTTCAAAGGATGCCTCCTGATAAAAATATTTTGTACCGTCATTATAAATCGGATCGGAACGAAAGGGAATAGTCTGGTTTGCGGAGTTTCGGGAATATTTTGTTTTCTGAAAAGGCAACAACAATATTTTCCATTTTTACAGCAAGCACAGGCATTGCATTTTTTGAAAAGTATGATAAAATATAATTGAATAAAAAACACATACTGTAATCGGAGGAAAGTTATGGCAAAATTCGAAGAGATGTCTCAGCTGCTTCAAAAGGGAAGAGCGAAGGACTTAACCGCGCTCGTTAACGAGGAGCTTGAGAGCGGCACGCCCGCAAAAGATATTCTCAATAATTCGCTCATCGTGGGCATGGGTGAAATCGGTCAGCGGTTCAAGAAGAACGAGGTGTTCGTTCCCGAAGTGCTGATTGCCGCAAGAGCCATGAACATGGCGCTCGCGGTCCTCAAACCCGCCCTTGCAAACGCAGGCGTAGAGCATAAGGGCACGGTCGTCATCTGCACCGTCAAGGGTGATCTGCACGATATCGGCAAGAACCTCGTGAAGATGATGATCGAGGGAACGGGCTTGAAGGTCGTCGACCTCGGCGTGGACTGCTCCGCGGAGAAGGTCATCGACGCGATCAAGGAGTACAACGCAGACGTTGTGTGTCTCTCCGCACTCCTGACGACCACGATGCTGTATCAGAAAGAGATCATCGACGCCATCACTGCCGCGGGACTTCGCGACAAGGTCAAGATCATGGTCGGCGGCGCGCCTGTCACGCAGGAGTTTGCCGATAAGATCGGCGCGGATTTCTATACGCCCGATGCGGCGTCTGCTGCGGAGTGCGCGAGCGCGCTCTTCAACTAAATGAAACTGACTGTCATATCAAGTCACGGATCGGATATTTTACAAGCAGAGCGGGAGACCTCTCTGCTTGAAGTCTTGCAAAAAAACGGCATAGAGATCTCCGCAAGCTGCGGCGGTACGGGCAAGTGCGGGAAGTGCCTCGTGGAAATATGCGAGGGAGACAAAAGCTATCAGGCGCTCGCCTGCCGCGTAAAGCCGAGAGAGGGCATGACGG
>CAMWQK010000035.1 GCA_947176445.1 uncultured Clostridia bacterium
GCCGTCGCTGTCCTTCTCCGCCTCCGAGCCGTACGCAAGATAGCGCATCGTCGCCGAGGAATCCGCATCGATCCCGAGAATGGTCTCGATTTCCAGCCCGCCGATGAGGTCGGTCGGACCGTCGATGAGGTCCTGAATGGTCGTGGGGGCTTTGCCGCCCTCCACCTGAGTAAACTTGCCCGTTGCGGAATTGACGGTATAATCGACGCCCTCTTTGCCGTAGCAGAGGGAGATCATCATTTTGTCGTTGTCGGGCGTAACGCCGAGCATGGTGCCGAGCTCCATGTCGTAGATAACGTCCGTCGCCCTGTCGGTGAGAATGCCCACGGTGAGCGGATAATTTTCGGAAGTCGAACGGGAGACGATCTCGCCGTCTACGAGGTCATAGTCAACGCCCTCTTTTCCGTAGCAGAGGGCGATCATCATGTCGTCGGATTCCGCGGTCACGCCGAGCACGCCGCCCAGCTCGATCTTCTGCACGACCTCTTCCTGAAAATAGGTGCCGAGGTCGGAAAAGGGGGTCGCCATGAGACCGTCCACTTCGAGTTTGATGCCCGCGTCGCTAAGGATATCGGCAACGTTCTGCACCTGCGTCTTTACGAAGGGGGAATATTTTCCGATGGTGTTGAGAGAGAAGTTCTCCGTGTTCTTGATCTCGTCGATGACTTCCTGGAGAAGGTCGATGACGGACATCTCCGCATACGCCTCTTCGACGTACGCCGTATAGTCCAGGTTGACCGTCTCCATCACGTTCTTGACGGAGAATTTTTTGCCGACGAAATAGATCCCGCCGACGAGCCCGCCCAGCCCCGCGATAATTCCGAAGAGGAAGGCGAGGGAAATCGCAAGCACGTTTCCGAAGAAGCTCTTGCGCTCATAGCGGACGCGCGTTTTCAGACGCCCCTGCTTGATGAGGGCGTCCTCGATTTCGTTCTGCTGATCATTCTGGCGTTCTTCGAGGAGTTTTCTCTCCTTTTTCGTCAGTTCTTTCTGATTTTCGGTTTTATTTTTCTTTCCCATATCTGAGCCTCTTCACAATTATAATACAACTTGTGCAAAATTGCAAGCAATTCGCCCATATATTAAAATTTGGCAATCAACGATCTTTCGCGGCGCTATTCCTCGTCGGGCGGGGGCAGCTCGCCGATCGCGCGGAAGGAATCGAGCTTTCTGCCGATGACGTTCGTGCGCTTTGCCGCGCTCTCGATGGAGTCCTGCGCCTCGCGGAGTTTTTTGCTCGTTTTATCGAGAAGATCGGAGAACTTCGCGAAATCGAGGCGAAAGGCTTCGAGCATCTGCCGAAGCTCTCCCGAACGCTTCTCGATCGCCGCCGTGCGGAAGCCCGTCTGCAACGTGGAGAGGAGCGCGCCGAAGTTAGTCGGCCCGCATACCATGACCCGCTTTGCGTGCAGATATTCGGCAAGCGCGGGCATTTTGAGGATCTCTGCATACAGCCCTTCGAGGGGGAGATACATAATGGCAAAGTCGGTGGTGACGGGCGGGAGAATATACTTTTTCGCAATCGACTCCGCCTGCGTTTTGACGGCGCGCTCCAAGTTTTTGCGCGCCTGTTCCACGCCCGCGCGGTCGCCGCGCTCGGAAGCGTCGCACAGTCTGTCGAATTCCTCTACGGGAAACTTACTGTCGATGGGAAGGTAGACGGTGTCCCCGTTCTTGGCGGGAAGGAGCACGGCGAAATCGACGAGGGTATTGTCGAGCGGGTTGAGCTTCACGCTCGCGCGGTACTGCTCGGGCGCGAGCATCTGTTCAAGGAGAGCGTTGAGCTGCGTCTCGCCCCAGGTGCCGCGCAGCTTGACGTTAGTGAACACGCGCTTGATATCGGAGACGCTCGATGAAAGGCTCTTCATCTCGCCCACGCTTTCGTACATCTTTTCGAGGCGCTCCGCAATGCGGGCGTAGCTTTCGGAGAGCTTGCCGTCGAGCGAGGAAGTGAGCTTGTCGTCCACCGTGCGGCGGATGCGCTCCAGATTGTGCGCGTTGGCGTCTACAATGTATTTGAGATCGTCCGCAAGCCGCGCCTGTATGTTGGCAAGCCGCTGCTCCGTCGTGCGGTTTAAGTTTTCCGTCGCCCGCGCGCAGTAGTCGGCGAGATTGTGCACCGAGTTGATTTTCTCTTCCAGGCGTCGGATATCGCCGTCGTTTCCGCCGCCTTTCTTTCGCAGTATGAGAAAGACGAGTAGCAGCAGATTGACGACCGCAAGAACGATGGTTAAAATTAACAGCGTGGTCTGCATTTTATCTCCTTATGCGTGTTTTTCGAGTTGTTTTTTCAGCCGTTTTAAGAGCGCGTCGCGATTGTTCCTCGTCCCGTCGAGCGCGCAGTACAAGAGCAGTTCGTTGAGCGTTGTTCCCACCTCGTATGGGGGAACGCCGAGGGCGAGAAGATCGTCTCCGCTTACCGCAAGCTGTCTGAGCGTGAAGGGCGCGCCTTCCTTTCTCATCTCCGTGTAAATGTTCTGCCATTTTGTGACGACGGGCGCGGGCGTAAGATCGTCCTTGCAGGCGGAGAAGTCCGCCTGTTTAAGCGCAAAGAGCTTGTCGAGAAGGGGATAGTTTTCCACGATCTCGCGGCGCACCTTCGTCTCGCGCATGAGATAGTTATAGTCGCGCATGTGCAGCGCAACGAGACGGCACGTCTCGTCGATGAGCTTCTTTGGAGCTTTGAGACGGGTGAGAATTTCCGCCGCAATGCGCGCTCCCTCTTCGGGGTGGGCGTGATAGTTTCCGTCCCGCACCATGCAGAAGGGTTTTCCCACGTCGTGCAAGAGCGCCGCAAAGCGAATCTCGGGCGGGGCATAGCGCACACAGCGCAGGGAGTGTTCTAATACGTCGTGATCGTGAAACGCCTTGGGCTGTTCCATGCCCTTGCCGAGCGCAAGCTCGGGCAGAATTTCTTTGAGAACGCCCGTCTTTTCCAATACCTTCAAGCCGTGGTAGAGCGCGTCCTTTATACCGTGCTTTAAGTCGGAGAGAAGAATGGCGTTCAGCTCCGCATAGACGCGCTCGGGCGCAATGTCGCGAATGAGCGCGCAGTGCTCCTTCGCTCCCGCCGTGCATTCGTCGTCGGGCGAAAAACCGAGCTCCGCCGCAAAGCGCGCGAGCCGCATGAGCCGCAGCCCGTCCTCGCCGAATACCTTGCGCGCAGGCGCAACGGTGCGTAAAATTTTGTTTTCGATATCCGCAATGCCGCCGAGCGGATCGACGAACTTATCTGCCCTGATATCGTAATACACGGCGTTTGCGCAGAAGTCGCGGCGGCGCGCGTCCACTTCGATGTCGTCCGTGAACGTGATCTCGGTGGGGGTGTGAACGCCGCGCACGTACTTATCCGAGCGGAAGCGCGTGAACTCATACTTTGCGCCCGCCTCGTCTTTCAACTTCACCGTGCCCGTGTTTTTGAAGACGGAGACGACCTCCATGCCGCACTGTTTTGCGGCGGAGACGACCTCCACCTCGGGCGCGGGGGAGGAGATGTCCCAGTCGGACGCGAGGGAGAGGGGGTAGCCGAGCAGGCAGTCGCGCACGCTCCCTCCTATGATATACAAGGAATGTTGACAGACGTCCGCCAATTTCATTAAATTGTACGGTAAAAATTTCCGCATAGCGCCTCGAAATAAAAATTGTATGAAATGAGTATAGCAGATTGGAAAAAAATTTGCAATTCCTCGCGAAATGATATATAATGGAAATTACAAAATATATTGCTTCGCGCATTTTTTACCAAAGAAAATATGTTAAACGTCATCGGGAATCCAAAATCCTTTCGCGGGAAAGGAAAAAAATTGCTCAAAGAGGTTGCGGACGCGCTCTCGGCGCACGCGATCGAATACCGCGTATTCGAGACGGCGTACAAGGGGCAGGCAACGGAGTTTGCATACGAGCTCACCAAGGACGCGGGCGCGGATATCGTGATCGTCGGGGGAGACGGCACGCTCAACGAAGTGTTTGCGGGCATCGTGCACCCCGAGCGGTGCACGCTCGGGCTTATTCCCGCGGGTACGGGCAACGACTTTGCGGCAAGCGCGGGGATCCCGAACGGCATTGCCGCGCTCGACGCGATCATCGCGGGTAAGACGCAGTTTGTCGATTATATCGAATTTTCGGACGGGCGGCGGAGCATGAACATCACGGGGCTCGGAATGGATGTGGATATTCTGACGCGCTGTGAGAACATGAAGCACTTCCACAAGAAGAGCAAATACTTTTTCAGTCTCATCGCCTCTCTCTTCAAGTATCGCGGAACGAAGGTGACGGTACGCGCGGAGGGGGAGACCATTTCCCGCAATATCTTAATTGCCGCGATCTGCAATGGGAAGCAGCTGGGCGGCGGCATTCCGCTCTGCCCGCCTGCGAAGATCGACGACGACAAGCTCGAACTCATCGTGGTGGACTGTCCGAAGCGCATTAGGCTCCTCGGCGCGCTCATCAAGCTGATGAAGGGGAAGATCCTCGATCTGCCCTTTGCGCGGCGCATCACGTGCGAGACGGCTTCGATCATACCGGAAGTTCCCTGTTTTGCACAGTACGACGGGGAGCTCTTTGAAACAAACGCACTCAACGCCCGCGTTGTCAGCGGGGTATTAAGACTGTACAGGGGTTAAAATGGCAAATCTTTTTAAGAACGTACTCAATAATTTACCGACGGCGGCGATCCTCGTCGATAAGAATTTTCGCGTACGTTACGCAAATAAGGCATTTTGCGATTATTTTCCCGATTCCAAGCCCAAGGGAACGCTCAAAGACGTGATCGCCTGCACCGAGTCCGCTACGTGTGGCACGGGCATCAAGTGCACCTATTGCGAGATCCGCAAGGTCTTTCTCAATGCGGCAAAGCACGGCGGGCTTGCCTTCCGCAATCTCATCGTAAAGAGCGGCGAGAGCGGAAACGTCGGCTTCCGCATCAAGATCAAGCCGCTGGGCAAGTACTATCTCGGCATTGTCGATAACGCGTACGAGATGGAGATCGCGCAGGAGATGCACTCCGCGCAGAACATTCAGCAGCGCCTTCTCCCTGCGGCGAGCAAGGAGAGCGCCGTACCCTATTCGTTTATGTATATTCCCTGCCGCGAGATCGGCGGGGATCTTCCCGACGTGTACGAGGTCGGGGGTGATACGGTGGGCTTTTTGTCCGACGTCTCGGGAAAGGGCATCTCTGCGGGCATGCTCTCCGCATTCGTCAAGGCGGGCTGGGATCGCGAAGAGAGCTCGCCGGCGCGCGCGTTGCAGCGGCTCAATGCCAAATTTCAGGAGCTCAATCTCGACGAGCGCTCGTACGTGACGGCGGCGGTCGTGCGTATCAATAAGGAGAAGCGGGAGCTCATCTATTCGGTGGCGGGGCACAACGCGCCCATTCTCCTGAAGAGCCGCATGAATATCGACGAGATCGTCATGAATTCGCCGCCCATTTCAACCTGGATCCCCGACTTCGGGTATTCCGACCGTGCGATCGGTTATCGCGAGGGGGATATCCTCGTTCTCCTCACCGACGGCGTGACCGAGAGCAAGAACGAGAAGGGGGAGCAGTTCAGCTTGGAGCGCGTCGAGGGCGTGTTGCAGCATTCGGAGAACGCGGAACACTTCATCGAGCGGTTAAAGGCGGCACTCACGTCCTTCTGCGGCACGTTTAACGACGATATTACGGCAATGGCGTTTGATTTGTAAGTTCACGAAATTCTTTTCCTTCCGCCTTGTCGCCGCATAGCGGCGAGAGCGCGCTCGCTCCACGGGCTGCGCTCGCGCGTGGAAGGCGGGTCATAATGAAAAGAATTTCCGTGAGTTGCTGTTGTCGTGAAAGCGCTTTACGCGCGAAGTAAATTCGCGCTACGCTTTCCGTCATAAGTCGCTTTTCCCGTTCGGGAAAAGCGGAAAAGCGTGGTTTTCCTCGCGGTAAGTATTTTAGAAATAAGAACGTATGAAAAAACGACCTTCACGGTGTGCGTGAAGGTCGTTTTTATTATAAATTAAACTGGATCGTCTTGTCGCAGAAGTAGCCGTCTACGTCGGCAATGTTGCAGACGTGGAAGAGATACGTCTTGCTGACTTTGGAACTGTCGAAGAGGAAATATTTCCGCTTCGCGCGTTTCAACATGATCTGGCGCAGCTTCGTCTCGTGCTCCGAATAGTCGCTGATGTTGCCGTCCAGCGTGATCCCCTGCGAGGAGAAAAACATGGTGTCTACATTCATGCCGGAGACCATCGCCTCCGCGTTCGCGCCCGCAAATGCAAGGGAGTTGCCGAGGAGCTTTCCGCCCGTGCCGTAGGCGGTGATCTGCCGCTCGGCGAGGATGGTGAGCGCCTTGATGCCGTTTGTGATGACGGTGACGTGCTGTTCGGGCGTTAAATGCTCGGCAATGTGCGCGGCGGTGGAGGATGCGTCGAGGAAGACGGTCGATCCCTCCGCGATCATCTTGATAGCTTCCTTTGCGATCAGATCCTTGCTCTTGTGGTTGGACGCCTCGCGCACAATGAGAGGTACGTCGCGGTTGGAGTGCGTGATGACGGACACTCCGCCGTAGCATTTATTCACCACGCCCTGCTGTTCGAGCAGTTTCAGATCGCGCCGAATGGTGATGGGCGTCACGTACATCGCGCTCGCAAGCTCGTTCACGGTGCAGTATTTTTTCTCGGACAGAATGTCCATAATTTCATCAAGACGCTCGTTTTTAATCATTGTGTTCGTTCCTGTTCGTTATTTGGTAATGTTTTGTTCTTTTGTCTTTATCGATTTCAAAAATTTGGGATACTGTTGACTGTTTCTGTTCGTTGTATTATAATTTTATCCGATTGAAAAAACTTTGTCAATCCCCTGCGGGAAATTTTCGGGAGGAATTTTTTTGAAAAAGTATTACCGTCATAAAACGCTCGTTGCCGCGCACAGGGGCAACTCAAAATACTTTCCCGAGAATACGCTCAGCTCGTTCAAATCGGCGCTCACACTCGATGTAGATATGGTGGAGACGGACATCCACATGACGAAGGATGGGGAGCTTGTGCTCATGCACGATCATACCGTAGACAGGACGACGGACGGCACGGGCGAAGTGCGTTCTCTCACTCTTGCCGAAATCAAGAAGCTGGACGCGGGCAGCTGGAAGGGGGAGCAGTTCAGGGGCGAGCGCGTTCCCACCTTTGAAGAGTTTCTCGAACTCTTCAAGACTAAAAAAGAAATGCTCTTCAACATCGAATTGAAGGACTATCCCATGGAATACGGGGAATTTGCCTTCCGTTCCTGCGATAAGATCATCGCGATGATCGAAAAGTACGGCATCGGCGAGCGGTGCGTTCTCAACAGTTTCAGCGGCGAACTCCTCGAATATATCGATGAAAAGTATTGTCATAAGTACTGTCTGCACGGCTATTACCCGACGAAGATCATGGGCAAACAGCAGCGCGATCCGTACAGTTA
>CAMWQK010000036.1 GCA_947176445.1 uncultured Clostridia bacterium
ATTCCTTCCCGTCCGTCAACGCGGACACGGTATACAACTGCGGAGACGTGATGAATATCAACGTCGTTTCCGGCTGCGAAGAGATCATTGTGACGACGCCTTCGCAGAATACGACCACGCTCGACACGCAGGACACGGATATCTGCGAACTGCAGCTGTCGGAGACGGGTACTTACAAAATCGAAGTGAAAATTGCGGGCAATGCGACGAATACGGTGCTCTATGCGTACGCGTGCGTTCCCGAGGCAGAGAGCCGCAACGAAGACGGCGGCGAACTCAAGATCAGCGGCACGAAGGAGTATAACTTCTCCGACGGCTACTACGACGAACTGCTGGCGTTCTTTATTGCGATCGCGCTCTTACTGCTGGCGGAATGGGGGGTTTATTGTTATGAGCAATATCAACTTCGATAACCCCTGGCTGTTATTCCTCGCCATCCCGATGCTGGCGGCGGTCATCGTTCCGTTCGTCATCGTGGTGAAGAGGGAGAATGCCAACTTCCACAACGTAACTTCCTGCGTGCTTCACGCGCTCATCTGCGTCTGTCTGACCCTTGCGATCAGCGGCATGTCGTTCGAAAAGGTCGTCACCGAGACGAACGTCTACGTGCTTGCGGATATTTCCTACTCCGCAAACCATAATATTGATGAAGTGCAAAAGAACGTCAACGAGATCTCGGGCAAGCTCCCCAAAAATTCCAAGATGGGCGTCATCTGCTTCGGCAGGAACTATCAGCTCATCTCCGATATGGGCGCGGACGTTCCCGATCTTTCCGCGGCAACGGACGTGGACAGAAGCGCGACCGATATCGCATCGGCGCTCAGATATGCGGGCAACCTCTTTGACGACGGTGTCATCAAGCGCATCATCGTCATTACGGACGGCGCGGAGACGGTCACGACCAACAACATCTTAAAGGTCGTCGGATCGTTGCAGGAGAGCGGCGTCTACGTGGACGCGGTCTATCTCGACGACAACATCGACGAGGAGACGAAGGAGTTGCAGATCGACGGCGTTGAGGCGACCTCGTCTACCTATCTCAACAAGGAAGAGACGGCGAGCGTGCTCGTCCGTGCCAACTGCGGCGTGAGCGAAGACCCCGCGCGCGAGGCGAGAATCGACGGCTACGTCAGTCTCTATAAGGGAGAGGCGCAGCTCGAGCGGCGCGCAGTCTCCTTCTACAGCGGTCTCAACATGGTGGACTTCACGCTGCCCACCGACGAGGCGGGTTCGTTCCGCTACGAGGTGACGGTAGAGGCATTGGACGGCGAGAACGACGAATCGCCCTACAACAACAACTACGTGTTTGCGCAGAGCGTCACTGCCGATCGCAAGGTGCTCTTCCTCGGCGGAACGTCGAGCGACGTGACCGCCGGCATGGGCATCTACGGCACGAAAGACGTCACCTATCTCACGCACGAAAATATCAACGGCAATCTGCCGCTCATGGTCTCCGACCTGTGCGTGTACGACGAGATCGTCATGTGCAACTTCGACGTGCGCAAAATTCAGGCATACACGATGTTTCTGAGCAGTCTCTCGACGCTCATCGACGAGTATGACAAGACGTTCACGACCTACGGCAATACCTTCATTCAGGAGGATAACGGCGAGGCTGCCAACGAGCCGCTGCGTTTGCTTGCCGATCTTCTGCCCGTCCGTATCGGCAACTTCGATCAGGAAGATCGTCTGGTTGCCATCGTGCTCGATATTTCCACGAGTATGAACTTTTCCAGCCGTATGCCCATCGCAAAGCGTGCGGCGACCGAGCTTCTTAGCGCGCTCAACCCCAACGACATGGTCATGGTCATCGGCTTCTCCGGCGGCGTGACCGAGTTGCTGCCTCCCACGAAGCTCACTTCCACGAGCGTCATCATCAACGCGATCAACGCGTGCGAGGCGGAGAACGATACCAAGATCAGCGAGGCGCTGAAAATCACCAAGGAGCGCATGCCCACCCGCTACCGCTACCGTCAGGTGTTCCTCATCTCGGACGGTAAGGTGGACGAGAGCGGGGCAAAGGTCGAGCGGAGCGCAGCGCTTGCGGCGGTTGCCGAGCTGCACCGTTCGGATATCATCGTATCCGCTCTGGGAATTTATCCCGACACCGCGGGCGACACGCTCTTACAGGAGATGATCAACAACGGCGACGCGGAGAAGGGCTCCTTCTATAAAAAGATCATGGCGGAGAAGGACATCGACTTCACCATTCAGAGCATTACCGAGGAGACGAAGAAGGTTCGTTTCGACAGTTTGGAAGACGAATTCAACAACAGCTATTCGGTAAACGTGCTTCGCTCCGACGAGGCGGTTTTGGAGGGCGTTGAAAGCGTCGAATCCATCTACGGATTCTGGAGCAGCGCGGCGAAGAGCTCCGCAACGACGGTGCTCTCGGCGAGCTACAAGCGCGACGCGATCACGACCATCAACGTGCCGCTCTACGCCTACTGGGGCGGGGGAGACAAGGGCAAGGTGGTGTGCTTCCTGTCCGACATCTCGTCCTACTGGACGCAGAACTGGTCGGCGCAATCGGACGGCGCGCAGTTCCTTGCGAACATTCCCGCGGCGACTTTGCCCGACGAGCGTATCAATACCCCGTTTGTCACCGAGATCGTGCGGAACGTCAACTCGATGACTGTCTACGTCAACTCGTCGCTGCAAAACAGCTCGGCGTTCTCGGTCGTGGTGACCGATCCGAACGGGCTGGTCACGACAAAGAGTTTGGCGTTCGATTCGAGCATGTACTTTGCGAATTTCAATACCGACGTGCCGGGGGTATATACCGTTCATATCACCTACTCGTACAACGGATTGAGCTATGAGGCGGACGCGGAGTATTCCGTTTCCTACTGTGCGGAATATGATAGTTTTGCGACGTACAGCAAATCCTCGCTTTATCGGCTGTTGACGGCAAACGGCAGTATCCTCGATCTCGAAGAGACCGATCGTATCGAAAACACCGATTCCTCTTATACGACGTACGTGTTCAGCTTTACGGTCGCGCTCATGATCGCATGTGCGGCGCTCTTCGTCGTCGATATCATCATCAGACAGTTGAAGTGGAAGGACGTGACTTCCTTCTGCAAAGGTCTTGTCAGGAGGCGTAAATGAAAAAGAAATTTTTATCTGCCATGATATTGCTCCTGAGCGGCATGATCTGTCTTTCGGGTTGCGATTTCGGGTCCTATATCGAGAACGGCGGCAATCAGAACGGCGGAATTTCGAACGTGGAAAAACCGAATAACGATCCGAATAACGATCCGAACAACGATCCGCCGGACGATCCGACCACCGATACGCACTACACCGTGCAGGTGTATGTGAGCACGGGCAAGGATATGCAGATCTTTGTGCCCGGCGACACGGAGATCACTGCTGTCTGGCGGAGCGATTACGACGAGCATCGGGTAGAACTCGACGAAAAGGGGTTTGCGGACGCGGGCGAGCTCGACGGCGACTATGCCGTATACCTCGAAGGCGTGCCCACCGAATACACCTACAACGCCAACGTGTGCAAGGCGACTGCGGAGCAAAACAAGGTCTCCATTCTTCTGACCACGATCAGAGAGCCCGAACGCGGCTACGGTGACGGCAGAGGCGATCTCTATAATCACATCATGCTTCGCTACGACGGGACGTACCGCATTTTACTCAACAGCGAATATGACGTCGTGCAGTACGTCTATAAGCCCACGGCGGCGGGATTTTATTCGATCGAATCGTGGGTGAACATGTACGACGATCAAATCAATCCGTACATCGATATCTATACGGGAAGCGAACACTTCAAGCTGTTCAGCAGAACGATGGACGGCGGCGGGGCGTCGCTCCCCGGCGGATACACCAAGAACTTCCGCTACGAGGTCAGGGTCGACGCGGTGGAAGTCGGCAACTCCTTCTGTTTCGCGATCCATGCGACGAGCAAGATGAACAACTATCCCGTTGCGGTGGATTTCACGGTCAGCTACGAGGGCGAGTACAAGAGCGATAACTCGGACGTCCGCGTCATCCGTGCGGAGGAGGCGAAGTTCAGAGCGCCCGAACCGCCGAGGGGTCAGCAGTTCGTATTTGCCGATCTCGGCACGAAGGTGTTCGACAACCGCAATTTCCGCTACAACGACGACACGGGCAGATACCACTACTACGATGCGGAGAAGTTCGCGCTCGATCCCTACGGCTACGGCGCAGGCTTCGGACCGGTGCTCTACTGCGCGATCGATAAGGCGATCCCGTCGTACACGCTCACGAGGCTCATCAATGCAGACAAGGTGGGCGGCGGCGGAATTCTGTTCAACTACCTCAAGCTGTACAACATCTGGATTGAGGCGGAGCAGAAGTTTGCGGTGTACGACTATACCGACTTCATCAAGATCGACTATGCAAACGTATGTAACAGCGACGGCGTGTGCTATGTCACGAAGGAATTAAAGGATTTCCTGCAAACGTTTGCCATGAACCACTCGCTGTATACCGACTACGTCGGGGCAGGCGACGGTACGCCCGAAGCGCTCGGATACAAGGCAAATCAGGATGCGCTCTGGCTGTTCGCATGCGGCGTGTATATGATCCCTTAAAATAAAAATTACGAGGTAACAATGAAAAACATTTTACGCAAAACCTGTGTCGTGTTATTCGCAGGGGCGACGATGTGCGCTGCGGCGGGGCTTGCCGCCTGTGAGCAGGAAGTCACGCTCGAAGGACTGAGCATCGTAGACGCAAAGACGGTATTCTTCATCGGCGACGAGTTTGAGTACGGCGAGAGCTTCAAGGTCTATGCAAACTATACGGACGGAACGAAGACGGACGTGACCGATCTCGTCGAGATCAGAAAGGAGAGCGGGTTCGATATGACCGTCTCCGGAGACTATCAGCTCACCGTCATCTACGAGAACAAGCGCGAGGTCTACACCATCATCGTCAACGATTTCGAGACGCCATTGCGCAAGATCGAGCTGAACACGGAGAAGGTCAAGACGCAGTTCGAACTCGGCGAGACCGTCTCGGTCGAAGGGCTCATCATCACGAGCACGTACGAGAACGCGCAGGGCGGGCTCATCACGTCGACCTCGAGCAGTCTGAGGGGACTCAATGTAGAGGTTGCCGACGAGAGCGGCAACTCGTTGAAGATCGGCGACGTGTTCGTTTCGCTCGGCGCATATACCGTAACGGTATCGAGCGGCAACGTGAAGGCTTCCTATCCCGTATCCGTGGAAGGCATCAATATTTCGACGGTGCGCGGCGCGCTCGCGGTGGGAAATTTCTTCCGCTCGGAAGTTGTGAGCGGAACGCAGAAGGTGCGCGAGGCGCTCACGGGCGGCTCCTTCCACAATTCGCACGACTATGAGTACGAGTTCGGTGAAAATTACACGCGCGTATACGAAAAGTTAGAGTTGAACGAAGTTCAGCACTACGGCACGGACGAAGAGGGCATTTTCTGCACGAGCGTACAGAACGGTCAGGTCGTTGTCAACTCCGCGCCTCTGAAAGCGGAGATGATGAACGGCGCGCCCGTGTATCTGTGGTACTTCGAGCTTTCGGAGTTCGGGATCGAGAGCGCGCTTGTCAACCTCTACAACGAGGCAATGCAGTGCTCCAACGGCGATCTGAAAGAACAGGTGAACGAGAAGGCGCGCCTCTACGAGTTCTCTTTCTCGGGGCTGAAATTCCGCTCGACGGACGAAAACTACTTTGAAACGACGGTGAATTTCTCGCTCGGCGAAAAGTACAATATCGCGCGCGTTACCGTCACGCAGACGTTCTGGGAGAACAATGCCTCTGCAGAGGGTATTCCCGGCTGGGAGCTCAACTTCTCGACGGATGAGAACGGCATCACCAAGCCGCTCGCACGGTTTACGCACAAGCTCGAAGTCACCGTCAATCAGACGGCGGGCGAGCGTACGGCGGAAAATCCGTACGACCGTAAAATGTTCAAAGTTCAGGACTACAACCTTACTTACGGGGGCAGAGTGCTCCAAGACGGCGCGATCATCCCGGGCAGTATGGACAACAACCGCCTCACAATCGGCATTCAGGACATCGCTCCCACGACCGCCGATTTCAGACAGGATCCCATGTATATGAGCCTGGAGGGCGGCGTCAGCGAGATGGACAGCTCCACGTTTTTCTTAGAGGGTGGACTATTGGCATCGCGGAGCGGAAACACGATCAGCTTGCAATTCGAGCACGGCGGCGTGTTCACGCTCATTCTGAGAACGCGATACACGCGCAAGACGATCACGTTCGATATCGTCGGCGTACCGCCCACGAGCATGGCGGCGCAGATCTATAACGACAGCGCGGAACTGTTTGCGGCAGAGAGCAGTAAAACGGTCGCGCTCAACGGTTCGGTCTACTTCTACGGCGCGGTCGATCAGTATGCGAACCCCGCGCAGGTCGCAACCGTCACTTCGGACAACGGCGCAAGTGCAACCGTGCAGAAGACAAGTATCAACGGGATCGATTGCTTCAGGTTCTCGGCAAGCACGGAGGGCGTCTATACGGTGCTCGTTACGTCGAGCGCGGATAACAGCGTCTCCTGCACGCTCACCTTCACTGTGAGCGACGTACCCGACTATGCGGGCATTTTGCAGGGCAGCTATAAAGTATCCGATCGGCAGGAGAACATCTTTGCGCTTTCGTTCACGCCTTCTACCGCTACGTCGGGCAAAGTGAGCGTCACCAAGACGCCCACCGAGCTGGACGGCACGCCGATCGAAGCCGAAGCGGTGACGGCGGTCTATTCGTATACCGTCGATGTCGACCGTCTTGAAATTACGCTCACGCGCGATTCGGGCACGGAGCTCGGGATTGGGCTCACCGTTGACGCAACGGGCGCGCTCGTTCTCATCGATCAGTACGGCGACAGATATGCGATGAATGCGGTAGATTGATCGGACAATCGAATATCAAACGACAGGGCGGCTTGCATGAACCATGCAAGCCGCCCTTTTTCTGTGTTCCAAGTTGCGGAAGAGAAATTGCAAAGATAATATAAAATATATAATTTAATTAAATAGTTTAATAAAATATATCTTAAATAAAATTATTTCGTCCGAAAAATAATTAAAGATATATGAATTTTCGGGAACCGCATTGAATCGGCGTTTTGGATGTGCTATACTGAACACGGGAAGAGATGGCTTAAATGGGGGAGCAGGTATGCGCGCAGACGGGAAGATCTCCAACTTCATGCAGATCGCCGCGGTTAAGCGGTATACGCTTACGGACGGCGCGATGAGCGGCTTAAAGGTGATCGAGGCAGACAACGGCGTGCTGCGAGTGCTCTTAAACGAGAGCAAGGCGCTCGATCTCATGCAGCTGTTCGATCACGGTGAAAATATCTCCTTTCTCTCGAAGAACGCGTTCACGGCGCGGGAGACGGCGTTCGAAAAGCGGTTTGAGGGCGGAATGCTCTACAC
>CAMWQK010000037.1 GCA_947176445.1 uncultured Clostridia bacterium
CAGGCGGGAAGTTAAAATCGCCTTGTCGCTCGCTCTGCCCTCTCTGCGCTTGAACCCGGCGGGGATCTTGCCAATTGCATACATCTACTCTTCATAGTCCACCTGGAGGGGGAAGAAGTCCATGCCCTCACGCGGGGTTGCGGACATACATACGGTCACCATGACCGCCGTCTCGCCGCATCTTACGACGCAGGCACCGTTCGCCTGCTCCGTGTACTTTCCCGTCTCAACGGTAACTTCTCTGCCGCCGACGGTAAATTTGAATTCTTTGTAGTTCTGTGTCATAAAAATTTACTCCTTATCGCTCCTGATTTCTTTTCCCCAAACGCCACCTGACGTGAGAGGTTATACACAAAAAAGAGCGGACGAAACCGCTCTTTCAAGTTCCTTACTTTCTGAGGTCAAGCGCGGCAATGATAGCTCTGTAACGCTCGATATCCTTCGCTTTGAGGTAGTCCAAAAGACTGCGACGCTTACCGACCATCTTCAAAAGACCGCGGCGGGAATGGTTGTCCTGCTTGTGAACTTTGAGGTGCTCGGTGAGGTGGTTGATACGCTCGGTGAGGAGCGCGATCTGAACCTCGGGCGAACCCGTGTCGCCCTCGTGTGCTGCAAATTTTGCAATGATTTCTTTCTTTTCCATTTTATTTATCCTCCGATATGGAATTTATTCGCGTTGCGCCAGGGGAAACGTGGAGAATTCGTATCTCGTCGCGCACGTCCTTATAAGAATACCACAATTTTCTACCGTTGTCAAAGGATTTTACTTGCCTTATGATAATTTTCTTCAAAAAGCGCAAATCCCCTCTGCTGAAATCCGCAGAGGGGTCTTTCTTATACGTTCAGATCTTCGTATTGTTCAATGATTTCTTTGGACGCTTTCCTGTCCTTCCCGTGTTTGATCCACATGATGAGGAAGATGATAAAGAGCAGCGTGAACAGGATCGTCAAGGCTACCTGGATCAGCGGGAAGTCCTCGGGCAAGCCTATCATGTTCGCCAGGGTGTTGCGCCCCGGCATGGTGAACGGCTGCTCGCTCTCCACCTCGTTCCCGTCTTTGTCCGTCGTAGTAAGCTCTACGCTATCCGCATGCTCGCCTTTGACGCTCACCGAGACTGTGTAATCCTTGCCCTTCGTGAGATCGTCCTTCGAGAGCTTGTTCCCGTCCGCGTCGAGGTACGTGTATTCGAGCCAGTCCTTATACGCATCGGGTACGTTCACGATCGGCATTCCGTCCGCATCCGTATCCCACGCGCCCGTGAGTTTCAGCTTCTCGATTTCAAAGGTAAACTCGATCGGCGTCTTGTCGTTGTTCGTGCCGTCCCAATAGTAGTTGCCCGAAATCTTCACGATGACTTTGTAGCTGCCCGCTTTTGTCTGCGTAAAGTATTCCTTGTCTACTTCCGTCTCGTTCCCCTCGCTATCCACCGCATACAACTTGACTGCATTCTGCGTGAGGAGTTGTTCGAGTCCATTCGGCAGGAAACTGTGTGCCGCACCGTCGTATACAACGCTCGTCGTCGCATTCGCCGTGGGCTTTGTGATCGGGTCGGGCGGGTTGCTCATATCCAGCATCAGGAAAGTCTTTTCCCTGTCTACCTCGTCGCTGGCGTAGTCAATCTCGATATTCTCCTCGTTGCCCGCACTCGGTACGACCGTCTGCTTGAACGCCTCGTTCATGTGGTTGATGAGCTCGCTCGCGGGCACGACGCTGCCGTCCTCACCCTCGTAGCGGTAATCGAGGAATCCCGTGGGATCCGCCGATACCTGCCAGGGACTGTTGCCGTCTCCCTGCCAACCCGATACCGTCACCTTCATCTTATTGATCGTGATCTGTGCCGAGTATACGGGCAACGTACCCTTCGCTCCGTTCTCGTTGAACTCCGTGTTCGGCGCATCGATCAGCGCCACCGAAATCCCGTATCTGCCTGCGTCTTTGATCCCCGCAAGCGCTTCTTTGATCTGCTCGTCGGTAGGGTTCGCATTCGGGAACAGCGAAACCGCCTCGTTCGTCCTGGTGTCGCGCTTCGTGAGCCCCGTCAGCGTGTAGTACATTCCAAAGCCCTCGGGATCCATTCCCGCATAGCTGAGGATATCCTGCCACTCGCCCGTGAACGTATGCGTGTTATCGCTCTTGGGCGTATTCACCTTTCTCGGGTCGATCTTCCAGCTTTGCTCCGAGCTCAACGGCTTGCCGTCCTCGTCCGAAGTGATAAAGCTCGGAATGTTGGAGAATGCAAAGTTCCCGCTTAAAGCCCCAAAGTCAACTTTTGCATTGTACGCGCCTACCGCGCCCTCTTTGTTGCCCGTATAGGTGAGGAGTGTTCCGTCGAGCCCGCTCTCCGCAAACATCTGCGCAAGCAGCTTCTCGTCGTCGTCCCCCTCTGCGTCTCCCTTCGGAAGTCCGATAAGAATGAGCTCGTGCTCTACGATCCCGTTCTCGTCCTTCGTGTACTGCAAAGGCTTCGTGGGATCGTACTCGACCTCGTTGCCGTCCTTGTCGATATATCCCCACTTCACCTGGCTTAAATCCAGCTGGAAGGGCTTGATCTCGAACTCGACATACTGTGCCGTCGTGTAGTAGTCCTCCGCGGCAGTATCCGTCAACTGAATGACGATGACGTAAGCGCCCGCGTCCTTCGGCGCACCGCTCAGCTTGTCACCCAAGTGGTTCTCCGCAGAGGTGCTGTACTGATAATATTCGACCGTGAAGTTATTCACCGAGAAGTTATTGCTCGTGCCCGCGATCAAAATACTCAGTTCGCCGTTGTTCGATCCGTCGTTTAAGACGCCGTGTTCCTTTCCGTCATACGTGAACGGCGCGCCGTTCAGCGTAACCTCTACGGGTGTTTTGTTGTCGCCCGTCATGAAGGTCTTGGCGCACAGCACCGTGTCACCGTTGACCGTGATCCCGCCCGTCTTATCTACGAGCTCGATTGCGTCCGTCCAAAGCGTCTTTCCGTCGGTGGATACTCCGTTCTTGACCTTCGCTACCACGTAGTAATTGTGCTCCGAGCCCGATACCGCTTCGATATCCGTGACCGCGCCGAGGTATTTCGCGGGATTTAACGGCTCGGTAGCCGTGCCGAGATCCCAGTATTCGTACTCCACGCCCGAAACGTTTGCAAGAACGGGCACGTAGAAGATATTCGAACCGCCCGCGCCCTCCGGCGCAACGCTCCAGCTCGTGCTCGTGATCTCGATCTGCGCCTTGACAATGCTCCAGTTGAGTTTGAGCGCATCTACCGGCAATGCGTTGTAGTTCACCGTATCGTAGGTCACGCCCACGCACTCCGTCGTATAGTTCCCGATGAACTTCTTCTTGTTCGTTCCGTTATACGCATTCGTCGGGTTGGTGATCGTCACGCCCGTCGGGAAGCCCGTCAGCGTCAGCGTATAGTTTTCGCCGTACCAGGGCACGCCGATATCGTCCGTTACTACGTTCCCTTCCGCGTCCAGATACTCCCACTTCAAATCCGTCGCATTCCACTGTACAGGATAATTCTTGGGACTGCTCGGAAGGCTCCCCTGCGTCGTCGTATACTGCCATTTGAGATTGCTCAGGTCGATATCGCCCTTCTCGATCTCCCACGTGTACGTGACGTCGAACTCCGTCTGCCCCGCGACCTCGTACCCGTCCGCCACCTTCAAGGCGACCGTCGTCTTGTACGTGCCCGCGTTCGACGCCTTCTCGTTCTCGATTCCGTTGTTATACTTACTCGTATCGATCGAGAGGTGTTTGTCTGCAAAGTCCGACTGATCCAGCGAGATCGTGTATACCACGCCCGCGTTCGAACTGTCTACTTTATACTTGAACTTGTTGGTGAGCGGTACCGCCTGCGCCGTGCCCGTGCCTTCCGTGTACTGCCACTGCGGCGTATACGAAACCGCCGACGCGCTGATATTCAGTTTTAAGCCCGTCACACCGTTGATCGTTGCGGGCAACGTATAGTTCGCATTGTGCGTTCCGCTCGTATCGAACTCGAATGAAACGGGATACGAACCGACTGCATACGTACTGCCGGGGAATGCCGTGTTATCCAATACCGCCGTGTACGTACCGTCCCCGTTCGCCGTCGCCGTCACACTGCCCGTGAAACTGCTGTCTCCATCCTTTGTAAACTTTAACTGCAAGCCGATGACGTCCGCGGCAATCTGCGGGCTCGCCGTATCATCTCCGTTATAGACCCCGCTGATCGTGAACGTTGCTTTATACGCCTCGTCCATCGCCCAGCCAAACGCACCGCTCGGCTCATCCGTCGTGTACGTGATCGCAAGCTCCTTCGGCTTGACCTTGAAGTCCGCCGTGTGATCTGTTTGCGAACCGTCCGTCCACTCATAGTTGACAATATCCTCTATGTGGAACGTTGCGGTATAATCGCCCGCGTCCCGCACCTTGATGTCCAGCGTGCCGTCCGCCTTTTCCGTCTTCACAGGCGCATTCGGCGGCGGGCTCACCGTGCCGTTCACCTTTCGTGAGATCGTTGCCGACAGCGGATTGTTCGGATACGCAGCCGTCGCGGTTGCCGCTACGTTCGTATTCGGATAGTTCGGCGCGTTGAATATGAGATCTTCTCCGCTGTAATCCTTCAACGCCGCCGCACTTGTAAATTGCGGCTTGGTTAGCTGTTTCTTCTTGACGGTAAACTCTATTTTTGTCTCCGTCCTGTCGGTTGAAGCCGTGTTTTCGTTCCAGTAGTATTTGCTGTTCGCAACGCCGTTGATGGTGCCCGTCTTGGTTTTGAGCGTGACCGTATACGTTCCCGCATCGGTGACCTTGACCTGCGTTGTGCTATCCCCCGTGCCTACCACCGATGGCGCAACCGTTCCGAGGCTCGCCTTCTTCGCGATATTCGATATATACATCTTGTTTGTATCGAAGTTCGTGAACGTCGTAAGATCGATCGTCTGCTCCAAGCCGTTGTACGTGTAAGACGCAGACGCGGGCACTTCGGGGATATCGATGACCGATGCAGCTGCCTTCGTTAAGTTCAGATGCAATGCAGGGCGAACACCGAGCGTTGCTGTATTTGAGTTACCCTTCGCAGTAAACCACCCCGAAAAAGAGATGTTATTCGTCGCGTTCAAAAAGTGCGTGGAACGCGACCAAGCATCATCGTTCGAGAGCGCGATCAGCGGGTCGTTCCCCGTATGAGACGGAATCCCCCAAAGTCCGTACGCCCAGTTTGCAGTGGGACCGACCGTATAGCCAAGCTCTGTGATAGAAGGCAACCACAGATAGTCGTTCTCCCACTCGTAGAAGTGTTCATAATTTGCAAGGCTGGGAAAAATATTTTGCGTATAGTAATTTCCCCAGTGTCCCGTGCCACCAATTGCACCTCTCTCCCATCCCTCACCAAATGAATTAGCATAAGTTGTGGAACTTAATCCGCCACCGTTCGGTTGCCCGTATACGTTCCAGAACTCCTCGTTTCTCTGCAACTCCATATATTTGGGCGCAACGAGGTAGTCGGTTAAACTCTTTTTCTGAATGACGTCTTTGGAGAGCGTGAACTGACTGTACACGTTGTTAATACGATCGGTCTGACTCACCGTGCCCGTGCGGTAAAGCGCCTCGTTGTTTGCGCTATATGTGGCACTATTTCCTACAGCATATTTAATCGGCGTATCGCCGCCCGCATTCAGAACTTTCACGCGCACACTGCTCGTGGCGTAGATATTTTGCGGATAACCGCCCTTCGTCTCCCCCGCGCCGCTATGCCCTTCGGCAAACTTGTATTTTTGTGCAGAGTTTTCGGTTGCAAGGAGCGTTAAGATGAGGTCGGGCTTTGATCCGTCCGTCTTCATCGTGGTGTTGGTGGAAAGATAGACTGCCGCCCACTTCATACCGCCGAATTCTACGATGATGGGAGAGGGCGCAGTTGCTCCACCGCTCAGCGTCGTATAGTTCATGGAACGCTGCTGGGTGAGCGTACCGCCACCGCTGGATTCGCCTTTCTTCGTCACGCTCTGCGAAGAATTAACTTTGTTATAAACGTTTGCGTAAGTACCCTTGTCGGTAGAACCGCTGTTGGTCAAGATTTTGTCGTACAGCTTATTCAAGACGGCGCTATCGAATACCGCATCGTCCGTCCGCGTTGCATAATTGCTATACGTGAGCGAACCGATGGGCGTAGGCGTCGCCCCTGTTGTATATGCATCCGATTTTACATTCCCGTTATACGAAAACAGTCCTGCCACACACAGCAAGACGCTTAAAAATACGATAAAAAGAGCATAACAAAGGCGCACCCGCTTACTTACCGATAACGAGTACCCCCCCCCTTGCGCTTTGTTGTTCAAACGTTTTCTCATGTTTTTCTCCTACATGTTAAAACTGTATACTTTATTATTATACATTATATCACAACCAAAAATGTCCGTCAACAAATTTCACAAAAAATGACCGCGTTGGCACAACGTATCCCCGATTTTTGCCCGTTCTCTACTTATATTGAGCCGTTTTTAAGCAAATAACCCGTTTTTTTCAGCAATGACTTTCCCGCCCTTTTCAAGATAGGTCGGGATATCCTTAGGAGAGCCGATCCGCTCGATCCGCCCCTCGCTCAGAAACAGCTTCTTCGTAACGGCGTTTGCTCCCACGGCAAGGTTATCCGCACACTCCTCCATCACGTCGATATTGTATACCGAGGCATACCCCTTCTTCGTCCAGCCGACGTTTTCGTGCGCGCCCGCCATATACTTCTGGCGGTACAGATAATACGGCTCATATCCCGCCTGCGTGAGCGTCTTCCTCGAATATGCGATCATCTCCGCAAGCTCACCCTCTGCAAGCACGCTCGTCTCCTCTTTGAGCTTTGCGCCCTTTTTGAGGCACAGCGTGTGCACGGTAATGTTTTCGGGAGAGAGCGCAATCGCGCAATCGACGCTATGACAAAAGCTTTTGAGGCTCTCGCCCGTAAGCCCCGCGATGAGATCGCAGTTGAGCGTAAAGCCGTACGGCTTTGTCATCTCGAATGCCTCAAAAATCTGCGCTGCCGTATGCTTGCGCCCGATAGCTTCGAGCGTCTCGTCCGAAAAGCTCTGCGCGTTGATACACAGCCGCGTGACGCCATATTTCTTGCACAGGTCGAGTTTTTCCTTCGTAAACACGTCGGGGCGGCCCGCCTCCACCGTATATTCGCAGCCGTTCGTGCGAAGGGGCGCGATCGCCTTGAACACCCGTTCCAGCTCGTCCGCATCAAGCGCGAACGGCGTGCCGCCGCCCACGTACACCGAGCGAAGATTTTTAATGAGCGGCTTCGCCGCCGCGAGCTCCCTTTCCAGCGCGTCGAGATAGGCGGTAATGTATTTCCGCGTTGCCGCCACTGGCGCGGTGAGGAACGCGCAATATACGCACCTTGCT
>CAMWQK010000038.1 GCA_947176445.1 uncultured Clostridia bacterium
TGCCCACGCCGTGATAGACGCGGTTCTGATAGATCGAAGGGTCGTAGCGGTACTTTTTCAGACGCTTGGGATATTCGAGGTCGAGCGCCGAGGTGAGTACACCGCCGTTTTTCGCCGTCGCGGCAATCGAGCGCGCGTCCATGAGCGCGACTGCGGCAAGCTGACCTGCGGCGGGCTTGCTGCCCTCTCTGTTCTCGAAGTTGCGCGTCGTATGGCGAACGGAGAGCCCGTTATTTGCGGGAACGTCCCCCGCGCCGAAGCAAGGTCCGCAGAACGCCGTCTTGACCGTCGCGCCCGCCTGCATGAGCGTACCGATATATCCGTTTTCAATGAGGCTCTTATAGACGGGCTGCGAGGAAGGATACACGTTGAGCGTAAACGTGCCCGTGCCGATACTGCCGTCTCTTAAAATCTCCGCAGCTTCCGCAATATTCTCGTACATGCCGCCTGCGCACCCCGCGATCACACCCTGATCGACGTAGATTTTTCCGTCTCTGATCTTATCGGTGAGCGTAAAGCTGTCGGCCCCCTTGATCTTTCTTCCCTGCGCCTCGACCTTTGAAAGGATCTCATAGGGATTTTCAAGAAGCTCGCGAATGGTGTATGCGTTGGACGGATGGAACGGCAGTGCGATCATCGGCTCGATACGGCTCAGATCGACCGTCACCGCGCCGTCGTAGTAGGCAGGCTGCTTTACATTAAGTTTTTTGTAGTCCTTCTCTCTGCCGTGTTCGCGGTAGTACTCCTCCGTCTTTTCGTCCGTCTCCCAGATGGAGGAAAGGCAGGTCGTCTCCGTCGTCATCACGTCGATGCCGTTGCGGAAGTCCATAGAGAGCCCCGCTATGCCCGGACCTACAAATTCGAGAATTTTATTCTTGACAAACCCGCTTGCAAACGTCGCCTTCACGAGCGCGAGCGCAACGTCCTGCGGGCCGACGCCCTTTCTCAGTTTTCCCTTTAAGTATACGGCAACGATCTGCGGGCGCGCAATGTCGTACGTCTGATTTAAGAGCTGCTTGACGAGCTCCGGACCGCCCTCGCCGATCGCCATCGTACCGAGCGCACCGTAGCGGGTGTGCGAATCGGAGCCGAGGATCATCGCACCGCACTTTGCGGCGGTCTCGCGCATGTACTGGTGAATGACGGCAAGGTGTGCGGGCACGTAGTCCCCGCCGTATTTCTTCGCCGCGGAGAGCCCGAACACGTGGTCATCCTCGTTGATCGTACCTCCGACGGCACACAGCGAATTATGGCAGTTTGTCAGCGTATAGGGAATGGGAAACTCGGTGAGCCCGCTCGCCTTCGCCGTCTGAATAATTCCGACGTATGTAATATCGTGCGAAGCGATCGCGTCGAACTTAATGGAAAGGCTGTCTCCGCTGCCCGTGTTGTGCGCTTTGAGAATGGAATAGGAGAGCGTGTTTTTGACCGCCTTCTCCTTCTTATCGGAAGTCATAAAGGCAGACGATTCCTTTACGATCTTCCCCTCCATGTAATACGCGCCCTGCTTTATGAGTTTAACCATAACTTCCTCCGTGTTTGAATGGATATCTCCCCAGAATAAATTTACCTCTTGATTATATCAATTTTTGCGTTTCTTTTCAAGCGTTGACGGGCGGGATTGTTAAAATTATGAAATTTTTTTGAAGCACGCTTTCCCCTTGCTTTTTTTCTTCGGATGCGCTATACTGTGGTTATGAGCAACTCGGCAATCAAAAAGTACAAATTTCAGTTCTCCGCTCTCATCTACGCCATGTTCGGAATCGGACTTGCACTCGCGGGCGCGGGTATCGGGCTTACGATCTGGCGCATTATCACACAGGGTGCAGACGGCGTCTATCAGTGGCTACAACACATTCTCATCCTCTTTATGAGCGGGCTTTTCACCGTCATCATCATCTCCATGCTCATCAAGTCGCAGTACGTTCTGTATGAGGATAAGCTCGTGCTTCAATTCGGCTTGATCCGCACAAAGTACGAGCTCAAAAAAATCTACTCGATTCACCTCTTCAAGGGCGCGGGAAAACTCGCCGTCTACTTCGACGACTTCAAGACGAAATACGTCATGGTCGTCGTCAAAGAGAGCTGGTACGACGACTTTGTAAAGACGCTGCTCGATCTCAATCCGAATCTCGGGTTCTACTTCTCCACTGCCGAGGAAGAAGAGGAAATCAAACGCAACAACAAAAAGAAATAAGTTAAAAAATCAAGGGCTCGCCGCTTGGGCGAGCCCCTTTTTTTATCAGAATGCGTCCTTTTCCGTCTTTTTCCATCGCCGCGCAATCGATCTGCGCTTGATACTCATCGGCACGAGCGCGGTAAAAATCCGCATGAGCTTGTTCCAGCCGCCGAGGATGACTTTGCGTTTATTCTTTTTCACCGCTTTGAGCGAGCGGCGGGCAACCGTCTCGGGCGGGAGCGGCGCGAGCTTGCCCCACAAACCCTGCGTTTTGATATTTGCCTTGATGTCCTCCCGCGTCGGGATCGCGCCGGGGAGCACGCACGTCACCTTCGCTCTACCTTTCAGCTCGGTATGAATGGCGCTGTAAAACTGTTCGAGCGCCTTCTTCGTCGCGCTGTATAGCGCAAAGTACGGCATGGGATAGATGCCCGAAACGCTCCCGATCGCAAGCAGCTCCGTCTTCCCGTCGAGCGCCGACCGATCGACCACTGACTTAGTGAAGGACACCGCGCCCTCAAAGTTGACCCGCGCTTGCAAGATGATTTTCTCCTCCGTATACTTTTCAAACGCCTTCTGGATATCCGCGCCCGCCACGTAGACGAGACGGGAAAAGGTCATTCCCTTCCCGTCGGCAAAGCCAAAGAGCGCCTTTCGGGACCGCTCGTCGCCGATATCGCACGGGAAATATTCGACTTCGAGATCGGAATATTTTTTCCGCAGATCAGAGGCAAGCGAGAAGAGGCGCTCTTCGCTTCTGCCCGTTAAAAACAGCTTTTCGCCCCGCTCCGCAAGGATCTTTACGAACGCACCGCCCAAACCTCCGCACGCGCCCGTAATCAATGTGTATGCCATAACTCCTCCCAAGCGTAAATACTCAAAAAGTTATAAAAATGCAATGAAAGTACCTGTTTGTGTCTGACATAATACTTTTCAAAGGTGTATTTTTGCCCGTTTAACGGGTATTTTTACGGCAAACGGATCTCATAAAGGTCTTTCTCGGGCAGCTTCTTGGTCGAGTCCGCCTTGAACTTTTGCACCTCGGAAGCACCCTTCTGGACGGGAATATTCACGCCCGCACCCGCCACACAGCCGCCCGGGCACCCCATTCCCTCGATGAGGCAGCCGTTCTTTTTCCCGACCTTTGCGAGCATGAGCATCTTCTTGCATTCGGAAAGCCCCTCGGCATGTTCGATTTTCACCTCAACATCGGGGTAGTACTCCTTGATACAGGACTCGACGGCAGAAGCCACCCCGCCCGCGACGGCGTACCCTCTGCCTGCCGCGCTTGCGTCGTGGATCGGCTCTTCACGATCGAAGGTCTTAAAGTCGATCCCCTTTGCCTCGAACATTGCGGCGAGCTCCTCGAACGTGATGACGAAGTCTACGTCGCTCCGAACGGTACGGCGCATTGCCTCTAACTTCTTCGCGGCGCACGGGCCGATGAACACCACGCGGGAATTAGGGAGCTTCTGTTTGATGGAACGCGAGGTCGCCACCATCGGGGTGAGCGCGCTTGAAACCCTGTCGATGAGTTCGGGGAACTGCTTCTTGGCGAGCATCGACCAGGCAGGACAGCAAGACGTGAGCATGAACGGCACTTTGCCCGTAACGACTTCCGTCGCATAGTGATGCGCCTCCGTTGCCGCCCCTACGTCCGCGCCGTGCGCGACCTCGAACACCTCTTTGAATCCGATTTCTTTGAGTGCAGCTTTGACTTTCCAGAGCGAGACGTTTGCGCCAAACTGCCCGATGATCGCGGGCGCGACTTCGGCTACCACCTCGTCCCCCTGCTTCATCGCCTGAATAAGCTGGAATATCTGCGACTTATCCGCGATCGCGCCGAACGGACAGCTCACCATGCACTGACCGCACCCCACGCACTTGTTCGGATCGATGGATGCGCGCCCGAGCGCATCGCTCTTGATCGCTTGAACGCCGCACGCCTGCGCGCAAGGGCGGGTCTTGTGTGCGATCGCATCGTACGGACAAGCTGCCTTGCACTTTCCGCACTTGATGCACTTTGCATCGTCGATGACCGACTTCCCATCTTCATCGACGGAAATCGCCCCGCGGGGGCACACGGTCATGCACGAGCGCGCCACGCAGCCGCGGCACTGATTGCTCACCTCGTAGGCGTTCTCCTCACACTTATCGCATGCGGAGGGAATGACCTGCATGAGCGGCGGTTCGTAGTACTGATCGGCGATATTACTCGCATCCAGCCCGCTCGTGATATGTACGGGGCGATCCTGCGGGCGGAGCGACATTCCCATCGCAAGGCGCACGCGCTCGGAAGCGATCGCACGCTCGCGATAGATACTCTCGCGGTACTGCGGAACCTCGTTCGGGGTAATTTTATAAGGAATTGCCTCGATATCGTCGTTGACGTTCTCCGATTCATAGGCGACCTTTGCTACTTCAACAAAGATCTTTCTCCTGAGCTTGATGACGGAAGTCTCTAATCCGCGCATAAGATCTCCTTAGATATTGTATATTTTTGGAAAGAGGCAGGGCGTATCGCCCATGCCTCTTTTGCTGCTTTGATTATTTTCTGCCGTAGTAGGCGTTGAGATACATCTGCTTGATCTCGCTCATGAGCGGATAGCGGGGATTTGCGCCCGTGCACTGATCGTCGAACGCGTCCTCCGTCATGGCGTCGAGCTTGGAGAGGAACTCCTCTTCCGTCACCTTGCCTTGAAGCGCTTCCTTGATGGTTGCGGGCTGACCGATCGCCGCCTGAAGCTCTTTGAGCTTTTTGATGAGCGCTTCGACGAGCTCGTCGTCCGTCTTACCCTTCAAGCCGATATACTTTGCAACGTCGGCATACCGCGCCTTGCACTGCGGGTATGCGTACTGCGGGAACGTCCCCATCTTGGTGGGCTGTTCACTGCTGTTGAAGCGAATGACCTCTTCGAGCATGAGCGAGTTCGCCATGCCGTGCGGAATATGGTGATAGGAACCGAGCTTGTGCGCCATGGAGTGGCATACGCCGAGGAAGGCGTTTGCAAACGCCATGCCCGCCATGGTGGAAGCGTTCGCCATCTTCTCGCGCGCCTCCGCATCGTGCTTTCCGAGCGAATATGCGCGGGGCAGATACTCGAAGATGAGTTTGACCGCCTCTTTGGCAATGCCGTTCGTAAAATCGGTCGCCATGACGGACGCGATCGCTTCGAGCGAGTGGCTCATCGCGTCGATACCCGAGCAGGACGTAAGCCCCTTGGGAATGTCCATCATGAGGTCTGCATCGACGATCGCCATATCGGGCATGAGCTCGTAATCGGCAAGCGGGTACTTTGTTCCCGTCTTTTCATCGGTGATGACGGCGAACGGCGTGACTTCGGAGCCCGTACCTGCCGTGGTGGGAATGGCGACGAAGAGCGCCTTATCCCCCATGTGCGGGAAGCTATATACGCGCTTGCGGATATCCATAAAGCGCATTGCCATGTCCTCAAAGTCCACTTCGGGATGCTCGTACATCACCCACATGATCTTTGCCGCGTCCATGGGCGAACCGCCGCCGACGGCGATAATGACGTCGGGTGCGAAGTCGCGCATCTGCTTGACGCCCTCGTTCGCGCAGGCGAGCGTGGGATCGGGCGTTACGTTAAAGAATGTCGCCGAAGTGATGCCCTGCTCGTCGAGCACGTCGGTGATACGCTTGGTAAATCCGCTCTCATAGAGGAATTTATCGGTGACGATGAACGCCTTCTTCTTATGATACTCTGCGCCAAGCTCTTTCAGCGAAACGCCGAGGCAGCCGCGCTTGAAATAGACCTTTTCGGGTGCTCTGAACCACAACATATTTTCCTTCCTTTCCGCAACGGTTTTGATATTGATAAGGTGCTTGACGCCGACGTTCTCCGAGACGGAGTTACCGCCCCACGAGCCGCAGCCGAGCGTGAGCGACGGTGCAAATTTGAAGTTGTAGAGATCGCCGATACCGCCCTGCGACGAGGGAGTATTGATGACGATACGACAGGTCTTCATAACGGAGCGAAAGTACTCGATCTTCTCCCCGCCCGTCTCGACGTTGATATACAGCGACGAGGTGTGCCCTAAGCCTCCGTCCTTGATGAGGCGATCCGCCTTATTTACCGCGTCTTCGAAGTTCTCCGCCTTGTACATGGCAAGTACGGGAGAGAGCTTCTCGTGCGCGAACTCTTCGGAGAGATCGACCGACTCCACCTCGCCGATGAGCACTTTACTGCCCGCGGGAGCGCTAACCCCTGCAAGCTCCGCAATGCGACAGGCGGTTTGACCGACGATCCGCGCGTTCAGCGCGCCGTTGATGATGATCGTCTTGCGCACCTTCTCCGTCTCTTCGGGCGTCAAGAAGTACGCGCCGCGCAGCTGCATTTCCTTTTTGAATTCGTCGTAGATATCTTTGAGAACGATCGCGGACTGCTCGGAGGCGCAGATCATGCCGTTATCGAACGTCTTGGAGTGCAAAATCGAGGACGCGGCGAGCTTGATATCCGCCGAGGAGTCGATAACCGCGGGCGTATTCCCCGCACCGACGCCGAGCGCGGGCTTTCCGGAGGAATATGCCGCCTTGACCATGCCGGGACCGCCCGTTGCGAGGATCATATCCGCCTCGCGCATGATCATGCCGGAGAGCGGCACGGTCGGCTCGTCGATCCAGCCGATGATATCTTCGGGCGCGCCCGCCGCGACAGCCGCCTCGAGGACGATCCTTGCCGCCTCGATGGTGCTCTTCTTGGCGCGCGGGTGCGGCGAAATGATGAGACCGTTTCTCGTCTTTAAGCAGATGAGCGCTTTGAAGATCGCCGTAGACGTGGGATTCGTTGTGGGAATGACCGCCGCAAGCACGCCGATGGGCTCTGCAATGCGCGTAATGCCAAAGCTCTCGTCCCGCTCGAGCACGCCGCACGTCTTCACGTCTTTATATGCGTTGTAGATATATTCGGATGCGTAGTGGTTCTTGATGACCTTATCCCTGTCTCTTATCCCCATCTGACGCTGCCGACGAATAGAGAGGTGTAGATCTCG
>CAMWQK010000039.1 GCA_947176445.1 uncultured Clostridia bacterium
CCGTTGACCTCCTTCACGCTGCCGTCTGCGTTATACTCCGCATAGCGGTACAGGGGCGCCATCCCCCATTCCTTGCCGAGCGGCGTCATCGTCTCGCGGAAGGTCACTACCTTGTCGAGCCCTTCGCTCAGCATAGCAACCTCGCCCGAAGTGAAATACAGCGCCTGCCCCTTGTTGGAGAGCGTCGTCGGGCTGGGCGAAATGCCGTAGCCTCTGTCGCCCGCATTGTTGACGGGCTTCGAAGTCACCTGCGAGAGGCGCACAAACTCGGTGAACGCGTCGCGCGTGGACGGAAGCGGATACAGCGTCTGATTTGCAAGGTATTCCGCGATCGCAGCGTCGCTCGCATGCGCCTCCACGTATTTTTTATCTTCGAAGGAGAGAATGTCGCTCTCCGCATACGTCGTGCCGTTGATCGTCGCGCCCGCAGTTCCCGTTACGAGGTAATTGTCCGTATCGTCGCCGAGCACGAATTTATACTGACTGTCCGCATCGTCCCATTCGAGGCAGTCCCCGCCCACCGACCAGCCGTAGGAGAACCACCACTCGCTCAGATATCCGTAGCGGGACGAGGAGGAGCTGTTGTATTCCTTGGTGAAAATCTTCGAAAGCTCGCGAAGCTCCTCCCAGTTCATCGCGATCTGATCGTTAAAGACGTGGTATTTGCCGTCTGCGCGTGCGACCATGCCCGAGACGGGAGCGGTATTATATACATAGTAGCCGTGCGGCAGAACGCCCGCGGGAAGCTCCGCCTCTGCGGCAGAGATGACATTGACTTTCTGATCGTTGAAGAGTGACTTATTATAGTAGATCATCGTGGGTCTGACCGAGTACGGCACGCCGAGCAGGTCGTTGTCGCCTCCGCCTTCGCCCGTCACGGGATTTACGCGATAGAGGTTGAGCAAGCTCGTGTAGATATCGCTCAGACTGAAATCCCCGTCGCCGTTCCGCTCTTCCTCGGTGACGTAATCATCGATGTTCGCAAGCAGCCCTTGCAGCGCAAAGCCCTTGAATACCTTCTCTTCGATCTGAACAACGTCGGGCACGGACGTGCCCTGAAGCGTGGACGACAGCCCCGAGGTGTACCCCGCGGCCTGACGCTTTAAGTCTACATAGATATTATCCTGATTTGTCTCGTTGTACTCGTCTACGATCTGCCCGATGACTCTCGAATTGTTCGTGTCCACCTCGATCCAGAAACTCAGACGGATTTTTCCGCGAGAACGCTCATCTTCGCCGCAGGCGGTGAGTGCGGGAAGTACCATGAGCGAGCACAGTCCCAAAGCAAGTAATCTGTTCCTCTTCTTCATCACAAAGCCTCCTTATTTAACCGAAAAAATTTCCCTGAAAATGTTTAATTTTCTCATTTTCGATTATAATACCGCTACCCGAAACAGTCAATAAAAATCATAATTTTTGATATCGGCAAAGATAAAACATCAACATTGCTCATAAAACGAACATGAAAGAACAAATTTTTTATTTTTTAACGCAAAAAGTTGTATTTTTGAACGCAAAATTTTTCTCAGCGCATTGACAAACAAAATTTGCGCGCTTATAATAGCCGTATGGACCTCGGAAAGAAATATAAAGAGCTACAACTTGAAAGCCTGAGAGACACGTCCGACTACTTCCACGCGGAAAAATACGTGACGGACGGCTATTTCGTGCACTTTCACCGTAACAGCGAAATTTACTGCGTCTACGACGGAGAGGTGAAGGCGAGCATCGGCGAGGAAGAGTTCACTCTTCGCGCGGGACAGGCGCTTTATATCGCCGAGCTCACCCCGCACGCCTTCGAAGCCTCGGAGAATGCGACGATCGGCTTTGTCCTCATCGGCAGCCGATTTATGCAGACGTTTTCCACCCTCTATCCGAACCGCACACTCCCCCTGCTTCTCGATGACACAAAAAAGAACGAAGCGGTGTTTGACTGCGTCGATATGCTTGCGGGAAAAAATCGGGAATTTACCATGCTCGAAAAGTTCGGCTATACCGATCTCCTGCTCCAACATATCATCGACGGGTACGGCACACAGCCCGAAGCGGTCGGCAAATCGAAAAACGTGCTCATCCTCGATATCATTCAATACATTTACGATCACTACGACAAGGATCTATCCCTCGTCGCCATTGCCGAAAAGTTCAACTATGCGCCCATCTCGCTCAGCCACCTCTTCTCCAAGTACGTACACATCGACATTCGCTCCTTCATCTCCAACGTGCGGCTGCAAAAGGTGCTCTCCATGCGCGACGATCCCGCCTATCAGGATAAGACGCTCATCGAGATCGTCTCTATGTGCGGCTTTAACAGTGTGTCCAGTTTTTACAGAGCTTATAAAAAGAATGCGGAACTTCATATGGAAGAGACGTAAGAAAACCCCGTCGGTCAAGGTAACCGACGGGGTTTTACGTGTGACATAGTACTATTCAAACTTCAAAATTATTGCCAGTGCGGACTTATCACGCCCGTTCCAAGCCTTTTTCAGCGTTTTTTCGTCCACTGTAAAGCCGTTCTCCGTCCGCGTGACGTCGCCCGAAATATCGACCGTCTCGCCGCTGAGAACGCTTCTTGCCGTAATGCGACCGAACGAAATCCCCCTCTCCCATACAAACGTAAAGCGATCCGCCATGCCGAACACCGCAATGCAGGTCGGCTTTTTTTGTATCGGGCACACGACCTCTCCGCCGATGTATCCGCGCTTTCCGCCTACCGTACGCGGAAGCGCCGCAACGGAATACGCGCCGTTTGGATGGAGCGCGCACACGGCAAACGGCTTTTGCCCAAGCTCCCCTGCTCTTACTTCGGGGAACGGCGTATTGCGCGAGACGGCGCAGGGCGCGCCCTGCTCGATGCGATTCCCGTTGGCGATCTGATACCATACTTCGTCCGCCCCGTAAACGTAATCGTCAAAGAGAATTTCTTCGCTCGCGTATACTTCCCCGCCGGCAAACGGCGGTGCGATCCGTTGCCAGAGGATCGCCGCTTCCACTTCCTGCAAGCGCTCACTGTCATCCCATCTGTCCACGCCGACGCCGTAGCCCGAACGCATGATCCCCGCCTGACAGCCGAGCGCCGCCGCAAGATACATTTCGTCCTCGACATTGAGGTACCCCTTTGCAAAGCGCAGAAGGTGTGCCGTGCGGTCAAGCGTCGAAGCGATTGAGTGCGCAGGCAACACGTCGTAAGTGCGGAACACTTCACTGTACGAGACGGCAATTTCCGCAAGGGAACACAGCTCGCGATTGCCTTTGAACCTGCCGTATTCACTCTTCTCTACACCCGCCTCTACGCCGTTGAGCGGCGGGCAGCAGATCGCGTGCTCGACGACAAGCTCGGGATAGAGCTTCTCCGCCGTTTCGCTCAAAGACCTGCGAAAATTATTATCGTGCTCGCTTGTTCCCCAATCCACCTTCCAATAGGATACGCCCGCGTACTTGCTCCAAAGAATACGCTCCCGCCAATACGCTTCGTCCTTCTCGGAAAATGGCTCGAGATAATTCTTGCCGCACCGCTGCGCCGAAACCCAGATGCCGAGCCCCTTCCAGCCGCACGCCTTTACCCTGTCGCTGAGCGCCTTTAACCGCTCGGCGGGATCTCCTTTGGCGAACGGAAAGCGCTCTTCGCTCAATTTGAGCGAGCCGAACGCGTCGCGGCGGTCGGCGGGATGTACCCCGTAAGGAACATCCCAGCCGTCGTCGAACATGAGATACAAATCACTGCGGATTTCGCCCCACTGCGCGGCAAAACCGTTCCTGCCGAATACCGCCTCCTCATTGATCACAGAGCGCGCCTCTCGCGCACCCTGATCGCCGACAAACTGCGGCGCTACCCCGCGCTCCTTCGTATAGGAACGCTCGGCAATATAGTTCTGTGTGAGCCAGGTGCACCAATAACCGTGCTGCGCACCCTCCTTTTTTATCTTTTTCAAATGTTGCTCCTCACTTTCATTTCAAGCCTGTCTCCATTATATCATGAAAAAAGCAATTTTCAATCGTCAACTATCCCGATTGCTGTCAAAAGTATCCTACTCCTTCGCGAAGTACAAAAAAGCCTCTCCCCGATAATGGAGAGAGGCGCTTTCTTTTTCACCGTAAAATGACTTTTCCTTTCAGGCAAAGCATGCCCTTGCCCATTCGGCCGCCGTCGCCGCATCGGGCGTATACGCGTCCGCGCCGATCTCATCTGCAAACGCCTGCGTGACAGGCGCACCGCCGACCATGATCTTTACCGTATCGCGAAGCCCCGCCGCCTTGAGTGCGTCGATCGTCTCCTTCTGCGCCACCATCGTCGTCGTGAGCAGCGCAGAGAGACACACGATATCGGGCTTATACTCCTTCACCGCCTCCACCACGCGCTCGGGCGGGCAATCGACGCCGAGATCGATAACCTGAATGCCCGTGCCCTCGATCATCATCTTGACGAGGTTCTTGCCGATGTCATGGAGATCGCCCTTGACGGTGCAGATGAGCGCCGTTCCGACGGGTTCGACTCCCGCCTGCGCGAGCGCGGGCTTTAACACGTTGAGCGCCGCGTTCATCGCGCGCGCCGTGATGAGCACTTCGGGAACAAAGATCTCGTTCTTCTTGAACCGCTCGCCCACCGCGCTCATACCGGGGATGAGCGCCTTGATGAGAATGTCGTTCGCCGCCGTGCCGTCTGCAAGCTCTTCCTGCACAAGCGCCGAAAGCTCGCGCGGTCTACCGCGCTGTAACAATGCCGAAATATCTTCAAATCTGTTCATGGTTTGCCTCCTCTCTTATCATTGCCCTTTTTTGCTGTTGTATTCTTCCGCAGCGCGGAAGAATGCGCGAATGTTTGCCCACGGGGTGAGCGGCGGGATATCGCAGCCCGAGGAGAGCACAAAGTTGGAATACTTTCCGCAGTCGTTGAGGAGCGCTGTCGTCTCCTCTGCGACTTTTTCTTCCGTGCCCGCAAGGAACACCCCCGCGGGATCGACGTTGCCCATTGCAATGACGTCTGCGGGAATCGCCTTCATCACGTCGCGCATATCGACGGCGTTGCCGAAGTGGAACGCCTTGCAGCCGGTGGAGACGATCCCTTCCATCATGCGCACCGTACCGCTGCCGCAGTTGTGATAAAGAACGAGGAAATTTTCGTCCTGACATGCGTCTACAATCCGCTTGACGTACGGATGAGAGAACTCCTCCGCAAGATCGGGCGAAAGCATGCCTGCGAGCGGCTCGGCAACGAGTACGCCGTCTGCACCGCTCTCCTTATATGCCTTGATATAGTCGATGAGGAACTGCGTACTCTTTTCGAGCACCGTCTTCAACATGTCGGGGTCTTCGAAGCAGAGGATCATTGCCTCCGTCACGTCTACAAGTCTGCCCGCAAGCGAGAACGGTCCGATGACGCCCGCGAACACGGGACGATCGGTAATCATCGTCTTCGCCTTTGCAATCGCGTCGAGATAGATCCCCGCGCGGCAGCTCTTTACGGACGGCACTTTGAGCGCTTCTGCCTCTTCGGGCGTCGTTACGATCGCGCCCACCACCGTAGGCACTTCCCCGTCCGAGACCTTTACGCTCGAACCGAAGCACTCCGCCTCGACGGAGAGATCCATGAGCGAGACGGAAGCGAGCGAATCGACTGCATCCGCCACGAGCTTCATGCCGCGCGCCTGATATTCCGCGCTCGAAATGAGCTCTCTCACCGTGATTCCCATCATCTGAATTGCGGGATAGGAAAGCACGGGAAAAGGTTTTTTACATTCGGAGGCTTTCACGCCCTCCAACCACTGATACATATTCATATTGCTCACTCCTTTTCAAATACAACGAGCGAAAGTTTTTTGATTGTAAGCTGACCGCCCTGCGCCGCACCGTCGCCGATCGCAAGGCGCTTTTTATAGTTCCCCGCGGGAATAGCGCACTTCGCTTCTTTTCCGCTCGGATTGACGGCGATCAGGAACTTGCCGCGGCGGAACACGAAGGGATATTCTCTCTCCTCGCCGTAGACGACTTCGAATTCGCCGCCCGCCTGCAAGTCTTTCTCTGCTGCTCTGAGCTCGGTGAACGCCCTGATCGTGTTGAGGAGCGAGTCTTTGCGCTTCTCCTGCTCTTCTACATTGGGCGCGTCCTTTCTTAAATCGACGGGCAGATACAGCGCACCGTCCGTCTCCGAAAAGCCCTTGTTTTTGCCGTCCGTCCACTGCATGGGCGTACGCGAACCCGTACGGAAGAACCCGCCTTCCTTGGAGTGCAGCCCCTCCGCATACTTCATGCCGATCTCGTCGCCGTAATAGACGAAGGGAATGGTGGGCATGAGCAGGATGAACGACGCAACGAGTTTGAGCTCCTCTTCCGAGCGGCGGCGGGAATAGCGGATCATATCGTGATTGCCCGTGGGCAGACACATATAGCCGCGCCCGTTGATGTAATGATATTTTCTGAGGAATTCGTCGAGAAATGCCGTAATATCCCCCTCGCCGTCCTCTTTGAAGAAGCACTTGACTGCCTTGCTCCGATCGACGTAGTCGAAATCCTCCGTCTGGAAGAGCGCGTTATAGCCGACGCTGCCGAAGTGGATATAGAAATCCATATGGAAGCCCGCGTCGATCGCCGCCTCCGCGCACGACCACTCGGCAAGGATCGCCGCTTCGGGATAGTCGCGGTCGAGCTCCGAGCGCACTTCCTGCCACAGCCGCTTTGTTCCCGTCTTTTCGGGATCGTTCTTGACGAGCGAATACGCCATATCCACGCGGAAGCCGTCGCAGCCCATGTCCAGCCAGAAGCGCATGATGCGCTTCATCTCTTCGAGCGTTGCTCTGCACGACGGGTGATCGGGCGGGAGCTGCCACGCATGATCCCGTTTCTCGAAGCCGTAGTTCAAAGCGGGCTGAGAGTTGAAGAAGTTGACCATGTAGTTCCCGTCACGGTCGGACATGCCGCTCATCAGGCGGTAACCTTCGGGATAGTCGAACGCGTTCCCCGTCCAGATATAGCGGTCGGAAAACTCGTTCCGCTCGGGCTGTTTGGACGCTTCGAACCACTTGTGCTTATCCGACGAGTGCCCCGGTACGAGGTCGAGAAGGATCTTAATCCCCCGCTTATGTGCCTCGGCAAAAAGCTCCTTTGCGTCCTCGTTCGTGCCGTATCTGGGCGCGATCTTATAGTAGTCG
>CAMWQK010000040.1 GCA_947176445.1 uncultured Clostridia bacterium
AAAACCTCTTCATCTGCGGCACAAGCCAGCACGTCGAGAGGCTGAAATTGCGCGCACTGATGTTGAGCCCGCCCTCGGCGGTGATATTCTTCAAAAACGCGAGCACGTTATCATAGTTATCAAACGGCTCGCCGCTGCCCATGAGCACGACGTTTGTAACGGCTCTTGTTTTGAGCGTGCCGCCCTCCGCGCGGTTGACGGTGAGGATCTGCGCGGCGATCTCCCCTGCCGTTAAATTGCGCACAAGCCCGTTCAACGTCGACGCACAGAACTTACAGCCCATTCTGCACCCCACCTGCGTGGAGACGCACTGCGTGTTGCCGTATTTATAGCGCATGAGCACACCCTCGACGACGTTTCCGTCCGAGAGCGCGAACAGAAATTTCTTCGTACCGTCCGATGCCGTGATCGTCTTTAAGATGCGTACCGGCTCGTCTTCATACCGTTCCAGCAGCGCAGCTTTGAGCGTGGGCGATACGGGAAGTTCGGAGATCTTTTTTCCCTGCATGAGCCCGAGATACACCTGCTCCGCACGAAACTTCTTTTCCCCGAGCGAGAGAACGAGCTCCTGAACCTCGGAAAAATTCAAGTCCTGTAAAATTTCCTTCATGACCGCCTCCGAAGTTTGCTCACGTAAAAGCCCGCGCCGTACGCGGTATCGGGAAGAAACTGTAAGCCGCAACGTGTCCTTTCGTGGTCGAGCGGGCAATCCGCCTTCTCCGCGCAAAACGCAGGATTTTCCTTTAAGAATTGTTCCACAACGCCGTCGTTTTCTTCCCGCAAGACGGAGCAGGTGGAATAATAAATCGCCCCGCCCGACTTTACGTAGCGAGCGCAGTTACTTAAAATCGCAAGCTGAATTTTGTTGAGTGCGGGGATATCCTCCTCCCGCTTATTGAGCGCGAGATCGGGATTTTCCGAGACCGTCCCAAGTCCCGAACAGGGCACGTCGCATAAGACCCCGTCGAACGCATCCGCCCATTCCGGGCGATAAACCGCCCCGTCGGACAGAACGGGCTCGACGTTCTCCGTGCGCATACGCTGGCAGTATGCTTTGATGAGCTCCAGACGGTGTTTATGAAGCTCCCCCGCCGTCACGTGTTCACACTTTTCTGCGAGCAGTACGCTCTTGCCGCCCGGTGCGGCGCATGCGTCGAGAAAGTTTTCGCACGGCTCAACGACTGAACAGATCGCGACGCTCCCCACCGACTGGAAGGTATAATCCCCCGCAAAAAATCCGTGATCGCGCACGAATTTTTCAAAGATATACACGTCCTCAAAGGGTGTTCTAATATGCGGGCTTTGAAGATATTGTTCCGCACCCCTGCAAAACCGCACGGTCACGCCGCGGCTCTTTGCCGAGAGAATGCGCTCCGTCCGCTCGCCGTATTGCTCTTTTAATTTCTTCACCGCAAACAGCGGGAAATTATATTTTATGGCAAGTCCCTCGTCGCCTGCGGGCAGAATGACCTTTTGCTCGTCAAAATTCCGCAGGAAGGCGTTTACAAAGCCCACCGTGCCGCCTTTGCCGATCTTCTTCAACAGCTCCGCCGCGTCGTTGGTGACGGCATAGCGCGGCTTTTCCAAATAAAGAAGCGCGTACAGTGCGATCTTCAACACCGTGCGGACGACAAGTTTGGGGCTCTTCGGAGCAAACGTTCTGATACAGAGCGAGAGATACGCATCGTTTTCGAGCACACCGTACACCGTCTTCACCGTACCCGCGCGGAACGCTTCCTCGATCTTCTCCTCGGCGAGCGCGATTTTCAGGTGTGCGCCATCCGAATATACCCGCGTTAAAATTTTATAGGGATCATAGAACGGGTTCAAAGCGCATTCCTTCCGACACCTTTCTGCCGTTCACAAAATCCCGATCGGTCATCTTTTTACTGCCCGCGGGTTGCACTTCGAGGAGCCGCACCGCGCCCTCGCCGCACGCAACGATCAGCCCCTTCTTGGGGGTTGCCGCAAGCACCGTGCCAAACGGCGCGTCCGTGCCTTCCACGACCGCCGCCTGATAAAAATTCAGCGTAAGTTCGCCGATCCTTGCGAACGCGAGCGGAGCGGGTGAAAGTCCGCGAATGAGCCGTGAAACCTCGCTTGCGCTCTTCGAAAAATCAACTTCCGTGCGGGCGACCTTTTTACAGTTGAACCCTTCGCCCTGTTTTGTAAATTCAACTTTCCCCGCTTCGACCCGCTTCATCGCCTCGACGATGAGCTTTGCACCGAGCACGGAGAGCTTGTCCGTCAGCGTTCCGCAGGTATCGTCCTCCTCAATCGCAACGCATTCTTTGAGGAAGATATCGCCCGTGTCCATGCCGATGTCCGTCTTCATAATGGTGACGCCCGTCTCGTGCGCGCCGTCCATAATGGCGCGGGCAATGGGCGCTGCGCCGCGGTATGCGGGAAGCAGACTCGCGTGCACGTTCCACACGCCCAAGGGGAATAAGTCGAGCACTTCCTGCGTCAATAACTGCCCGTATGCGCACGTCACCATGCCGTCCGCTCCCACCGCTTGGAGCGCGGAAAAATCTTCCTTTAACTTTTCGGGTTGCAGAACGGGAATACCGAGCTCTGTTGCAAGTACTTTTACGGGCGAAGGCGTGAGCGTGCCGCGTCTACCCGTGGGGCGGTCGGGCTGGGTGAGTACCGCCGCAATCTCAAAGCCCGCGTCACAGAGGGCGCGGAGCGGCTTTACGGCAAATTCGGGCGTGCCCGCAAAAACAAGTTTCATTTAGTCCTCCGCACTGCGAATATCCGTCGCCTTGTCGGTATACAGAATGCCGTCGAGATGGTCGCACTCGTGGCAGATCGCCCGCGCAAAGAACCCGCGCGCAACGAGGGAGTAGCGATCCCCTTTGCGATCCTGAAATATGATCTTTACCTTGGACGGGCGGACGACGTTGCCTGCCTTGCCGCGTACGGAGAGGCAACCCTCGGCACCGTTCTGTTCCCCCTTCTGCCACACGAACACGGGGTTGATGAACTCGAAGAAGCCCTCGTCTACGTCAACGAGCACGGCGCGAATGGGTACGCCCACCTGCGGAGCGGCAAGCCCTGCGCCCTCCTCTTTTTTGAGCGTATCCTTCATATCGTCGAGCAGCGTCCAAAGTTCCTGATCAAACGCCTTGACGGGCTCGCACTTTTTTCTTAAAACTTCATCGCCTACCTGTACGACTTCACGGATCATAGTATTTTCCTCAACTCAAATTACTGGGATTTTCTTCTACATACACCAGCGTATTTTTATAATTTGTCTCTGCGCAGATCGCATAGATCTCTTTGAGCGGTTTGCCGTCTACAATGCGCATGAGCACCTGATAGCGGAATTTATTCTGAATGCGCTTGATGGGCGCGTGCATTTTATTGAAAAATAAGAAGCTGTCTGCATTGTCCGCATACACTTTTTCGAGCTTCGTGTACACTTCCCGCAGCGCGTCGAGCGCCTCACGCTCCTCCGAGCCCGTCACCATCACGCGCACGATCTTGGCAAAGGGCGGAAACGCGGTTGCGGCGCGCAGGTTTATCTCGTACTCGTAGAACCCCTCGTAATCGTAATCGCACGCAAAGCGCAGAATGAAGTTCTCGGGATCGTACGTCTGCAACACGACTTCGCCGCGATCCTTAGATCGCCCGCTCCGCCCCGCGACCTGCGTGATGAGCTGGAAGGTGCGCTCCCTGCTCCGATAGTCGGGAAAGTGCAAGCTCATATCTGCATCGAGAATACCCACGAGCGTCACGAGCGGGAAATCGTGCCCCTTGGCAACCATCTGCGTGCCGACGAGGATATCCGCCTCACGGTCGGAAAACTGCTTTAAGATCTTCAGATGCCCTTCCTTGCCGCTCGTTGTATCGTTGTCCATGCGCAAGATCCGCGCCTTCGGATACAGCTTTTTCAGTTCCCCCACGACCTTCTGCGTGCCCGTTCCCACATAGCTTAAATGCGTTCCGCCGCACGAGGGGCACGCGCTCAGCATGTGATACTTCGTGCCGCAGTAGTGGCATTTCAGACAGTCCTCTTCGCTGTGATAGGTGAGCGCGACGTCGCAGTGCTCACACTTGGCAACGTAGCCGCAATCGCGGCAGATGACCGTCTGCGAGTATCCGCGCCGATTGAGAAAGAGGATCGCCTGATTGCCGCTTTCAAGGCACGCCGAGAGCTTGTCGCGCAGGGCAAGCGAGAACGGCGAGGGATTGCCGCGGCGCACTTCCCGCCTTAGATCGACGATCTCCACCTGCGGCATCGGTCGGCGGTTAATACGGTTTTTGAGCGTTACAAGCGAAAACTCGCCCTGTTGTGCCCGCCGATACGTCTCCACAGCGGGTGTTGCGCTACCGAGCACGAGCTTGCAGCCGTTATATTTTGCGCGCAGAAGCGCGATATCAAACGTGTTATAGCGCGGGCTTGTCTCCGAAGAATAACTGCCGTCGTGCTCCTCGTCAATGACGATGACGCCGATATTCTCGACGGGTGCAAAGATTGCAGAGCGCGCGCCGATCGCAATCCGCGCCGCGCCCTCGCGGAGCCGCCGCCACTCGTCGAATCGCTCACCCGCGGAGAGCCCGCTGTGCAAAATGGCGGCGGACGAGCCGAACCGCGCGCGGAGCTGGGAGAGCATCTGCGGCGTCAACGAAATTTCGGGCACTAAGAAGATCGCCGTCTTGCCGAGTGCGAGCTGCCGCGCAATGAGCGTCAAATAGATTTCCGTCTTTCCGCTCCCCGTCACGCCGTGGATGAGGGTGACCGTCTTTTCCGTCTCCTCAATCGAACGGACGGCGCGCTGCTGCTCCTCGGTGAGAAGGTGCTCGGCGTTCTCCCCTGCCATGCCCCTGTAGGGATCGCGGAATACCCGCCGTTTTTCTAAGCTGACAATGCCCTTTTCGACAAGGGGCTTTAACGCACTCCCGAACCGCTCGTTGAGGAATGCGGTGTCCGCCTCGCCGTTGTCCTTCAAAAACTCCGCAAGCGCAAGCTGCTGCTTTGCCCGCGGAGAGATGAGCGAAATATCGCCCGTGATTTTTGCAAACGTTCTGTATGCCGCGCCCACCTTGCCCGTGCGCATCTCGCTCGGCAGAAACAGCCTTAAAACGAGCGCCTTGGGGCAGCGGTAGCGCATGGCGATCTTTTCCGTCAAAGCAAGGCATTCCTCGTTGATGGCGGGAAAGTCGTCCTCGGCGCGGAGAACGCGCTTTAATTTTTCGGGAGGACAGTCGGTACTCGATTTTACGCGCATGACAAAACCCGTCGTGACCCTGTTCCCAAAGGGCACGGCGACGCGCATTCCCGCAACGATACGCTCATCGCAGGCATAATCGAATATCTTGTCCACGTCGCTGTGCGCAACGTCTACAATGACCTCGCAGTACAATGTATCTCCCTCACGATTAGAAAAACCGCCCCACGGCAATGGGGCGTCTTTTCACGTTTACTTAGTCTTTTGCGCTCTTTACCTTTCCGCCTGCGATCTCCTGGCAGGCAAGGACGATCTCCTTTTGCTTGCCGGGGAGCTCCGTCGAGCCCATCGACTGCATCTGCTCGATGATCTGGCGGGTACGCTTGCTTGCCACGACGCAGAGTTCGTATCTGCTGACGGGGTCTTCATCCGTACCGAGTTTTCTGATGAGTGCGTCTACCGAAGGTTCGTTGATCATATTTATTCTCCTTATTTCCGCTTGTCTATTTCCGAATCAATGATTTGCATCAGGCGGTGTTCCGCCTCTTTGAGGTCGTCGTTCACGATCACATAGTCATACAGGTGCTGTTGATCGAGCTCGTACTGTACCCGCTCCAAACGGTTCTTCACCGTCTCTTCCGTCTCCGTGCCGCGCCCCAAAAGCCGCTTTTTAAGCTCTTCCAAGGAAGGCGGAGCGATCATGATGAGCACCGCATCGGGCATAAGTTTTTTGCTGTTGAGCGCGCCGATCACGTCGATTTCCAGCACGACGGAATTGTTTTTGAGCTGCCGTTCCACGTACGAGCGGGGCGTGCCGTAAAAGTTGCCGAAGTGCTCGTCGTACTCCAAAAAGTCGTTCTCGCGAATGCGCGACAAAAACTCTTCACGGCTGATAAAGTAATACTCCCTTCCGTCAACTTCGCCCTCGCGCGGCGCACGGGTCGTGCACGAGACGGAGAGCTTGATATCTTCCCGCTTGGAAAGCACAGCTTTTACAAGCGTGCCCTTCCCCACGCCGGACGGACCGGAGATGACAAACAAAACACCTTTCATAAGTTATTCCAGATTCTGGATCTGTTCCCGAATTTTTTCGATCTCGTTCTTCATTTTCAGCGCATCGGCAGTGATGAGAGAATCGCTCGACTTGCTGCATACCGTATTGCATTCGCGGTTAAACTCCTGCACGAGGAAGTCGAGCCGCCGCCCCACCTCTTCACACTTGCAGATACTGTGGAACTCCGTAATATGCGAACTCAAACGCGTGAGCTCCTCGTCGATATTGCTCTTGTCGGCAAAGATCGCCGCTTCCGTTAAAATACGCGTCTCGTCCACCTTGCCGCCGAGAAACTCCTGCATGCGGTCGGTGAGCTTTTTGCGGTATTCCTCCGCAACAAGCGGCGCGCGCTTTGCAATACTGTCGCGCAAGGTTTTTATGGTATCCACGCGGGAGAGAACGTCGTTTTTCAGCCGTTCGCCCTCCGCAAGCCGCATCTTTTTCAGAGCCGCCACCGCACCGTCCAGCGCAATAAAGAGCGCATTCTGAAGCGCCGTATCCTCTTCCTGTGCCTCTTCCGTGCGTGCCACATCGGGCGAGCGCAGAAGCTGGGAGACAGTCGTATCGTTTACAAGTGCGGGAAATTCCGCCTTTAACTTTTCCGCCGCTTCGACGTATGCGCGCGCGGCGTTTAAGTCCACGTACAGAGACTTTGCCTTTTCGCGCTTATCCGCATAGCTGATGAACACGTCCACGTGCCCGCGGGAGAGCTTCTGTCGAAGACGGGAGCGGATCTCCTCTTCGAGCGCGTTGAAGATACGCGGCGACTTGACCGCAACGTCCAAAAAACGGTTGTTGACCGATTTGAGTTCCACGGTGAGCTCGATCCCGCCTTCGCGGTATTCGCCCTTGCCGTAACCCGTCATGCTGTACATCGC
>CAMWQK010000041.1 GCA_947176445.1 uncultured Clostridia bacterium
TACTGCGGGAGCTGGATCCTCTACCTTCTCCTCGACGGGGGTAACGGGCGCGGATACGACGGGCACGGGCTGTACGACCGTCTCCGTTTTGTATTCTTCCTCGTTTCTGAGGAGCACAGCCGTATATTCAGGCTCTTCTGCGGGTTTTGGTTCTTCAACGGGAGTGGGCGCTTCCTCGATGGGTTCTTCGATCTTCTCTTCTTCGGGGGATGTTTCCGAAGGCATCGTGCGCTCGAACTCGTTGACGGCGTTCGTCTCCTCGATTTCCTGCTTTTTCGCCTTTTTGTGCTTGACGGATACGCAGATCATTGCGATCACGACGATGAGGATCAGCGCGATGAGTGCGGCAAATACAATGGCGATCGCGAGATTATCCTTCAAATAGTTGATGATATCCGTTGTGTTGATGAGTAAGTTAAACATATACGGCACTCCTTCCTTTGAACGCTGTTATTGTATCACAAAAAAATTTCCTTGTCAACTTTGCTGTTGACAAATATTCAAGAAAGCGGTAATATAGTATCATGAAAAATACGGTAATTATCGGCGGCGGCGCGGCGGGAATGGCGTGCGCCGTACATCTTAGCCGCGCGGGGCACAATGTCACTGTTTTCGAACGCGGGGAGCGGCTCGGTCGCAAGCTCTCGGCAACGGGAAACGGTCAGGGCAACGTGACGAATTTACATATGGACGAAAGCGCTTATTTCTCCGACGATCAAGCCAAGGTCAAGAGCGCGCTCTCCCGCTTCAACGAGCAGGATACAATGCGTTTCCTTGGCAGTATGGGCGGAATTTTCCTTCCCGATGCGCGGGGCAGAGTGTATCCCGCGGGCAGACAGGCGTCGGCGGTGACAGACCTCTTCCGCCGCGAGCTTTCCCGCTTGAATCTTCGCGTGTGTACGGGCATACAGGTGCAAAATATCGCATTTGACGGGGATTTCCGTATCGCGTGGGAGAACGGGCATATGGATGCGGACGCAGTCGTGCTGGCGGCGGGCGGAAAAGCCGCGCCCAACTTCGGCACGGACGGAAACGGCTATCTTCTCGCCAAACAATTCGGACACACGGTGACCGAGCTTTCGCCCGTGCTCGTGCAGCTCAAATGCGACGCGGAGAGCGTGCGCGGCTTGAAGGGCATTCGCATGGACGCGCTGCTCCGCGTGATCAGAAAGAATAAAATTATCACAGAGGTGCGGGGGGACGTGCTCTTTACGGAGAGCGGCGTCTCGGGCGACGCGGTGTTCCGCGCCTCGTCGTATGCGGTCGAGGGCGACCGCCTCGAAATCGATCTTCTGCCCGACATCGGGCGGGAGGAACTTGACAGCGTACTCGCAAAATCGGCGGGCGAGGACTGCCTTTTATGCGTCGTTCCCAACGGGCTGGGGCGCATGCTCTACCGCCGCGCCGAGGGGAACAGACAGAAACTCATCGATCTGTTAAAGAATTTCCCGCTCACGGTCAAGGGAACGCTCGGCTTTGCAAACGCGCAAGCGACGCGGGGCGGCATTCCGCTTGCGGAAGTGGACGAAAACTTCATGAGCAAGAAGCGCGCGGGACTGTATTTCGCGGGGGAAATCTTAAATGTAGACGGGGTCTGCGGCGGGTATAACCTGCAATGGGCGTTTACTTCCGCCTACTGCGTTGCGGAGGCGATCAAATGAAGCTCACCCTCAATAACCTCGTCGTGCGCCCCTATCAGAAGGAGAGCTTGCTCATAAAGCTGTGCGAAAAGAAATTGCACGCTCCCTGCCAGTATATGCGTATCCTGAAAAAGTCGCTCGACGCGCGCGATAAGTCGGACATCAAGTGGGTGTATACCGTCGAATGTTCGGATAGAAAAGAGCCGCAGGAAGTCATCACTTACGAAAAAATATCTAAACCCATGCCGAAGGTCTACATCGTCGGCGCGGGACCCTGCGGGTTGTTCTGCGCCCTGCGCCTGCTCGATCACGGCATACGCCCCGTCGTTTTGGAGCGCGGTCAGCCCGTGGAGGAGCGGACGCGCGCAATCGAAGCATTCCAAAAGGGTGGCGCGCTGGATACGGAGAGCAATGTGCAGTTCGGCGAGGGCGGTGCGGGCACGTTCTCGGACGGCAAGCTGAATACGCAGACGAACAGCCCCTTAAATCGCGAGGTGCTCAGGCGGTTCGTGGAGCTGGGTGCGCCCGCCGAGGTGGAGTATCTCGGCAAGCCGCATGTCGGGAGCGACCGCTTGAAGACGGTCGTTCTCAATGCGAGAAAATATATTCTCGATCGCGGCGGCGAAGTGCGCTTCGGCGCGAAGCTGACCGATATCGAGTGCAAGAACGGGAAGGTTTCCGCGGTCTTTGTAAACGGCGTGCGCGAGGAGGCGGACGAGGTCGTGCTCGCCGTCGGGCACAGCGCACGCGATACATTTGAAATGCTCCTCTCCCGCGGATTGCAGATGGAACAGAAGGAGTTCGCGGTAGGGGTGCGCATCGAGCACTTGCAATCGGCGATCGGATGGGCGCAGTACGGCTCTGGCTACGCCGCGCTTCCGCCCGCCGATTATAAGCTCGTGTCCCATGCCTCCGATCGGGCGGTGTTTACCTTTTGTATGTGCCCCGGCGGGGTGGTGATTCTCGCGACGAGCGAGGAGGGCGGCGTCGTCACAAACGGCATGAGCAACTACGCGCGCGACGAGCGGAACGCAAATTCCGCGCTCATCGCGCAGGTTCGGCGGGAGGATTTCAAGAGCGAGCACCCGCTGGCGGGGATTGCGTTACAGCGTGAAATCGAGCGGGCGGCGTACGTTGCCGCGGGGAGCAACTACTGCGCTCCCGTGCAGCTCGTCGGCGATTTTCTGGCGGACAAGGAAAGCTACTATTTCGGCGAGGTTCGCCCGAGCTATGCGCGCGGTACGGCGTTTGCGCCGTTGCAATCGTATCTGCCCAAGGTTATATGCGACAGTTTGAAGGCAGCGCTTCCCGATATGGGAAATAAGCTGTACAGCTTTGCCTCTTACGACGCGGTGCTCACGGGCGTGGAGTCGCGCACGAGCTCGCCCGTACGTATCCTGCGCGAAAAGGATATGCAGGCGGCGGGCGTAAGCGGGATCTACCCCGCGGGCGAGGGCTGCGGGTATGCGGGCGGCATTACCTCTGCGGCGGCGGACGGGCTGCGCGCGGCACAGGCGATCGCACAAAAGTATATGTAAAAAACAAACGCTTCCCCGCATTTTCGGGGAAGCGTTTGTTTAGTGAGAGAATATGAAAAAATAGGAGTGTAAATAATAGGAAGAAACTCTTGGTTCCGTTTACGCCTATATCATAACTCCCATACGTGTTAATTGCGTGAAAACAGAGTAAAAAGCGGACGAATTTGACAACAAAAAAATTCCATAAAAATCATTCCGCTTTTCTCGAACGGGAAAAGCGACTTGTGGCGGAAAGTGTAGCGCGAATTGACTTCGTGCGTTAAGCACTTTCACGACAATAGCAACTCACGGAAATTCTTTTCACTATAACCTGCCTTCCACGCATGAGCGCAGCCCGTGAAGCGAATGCGCTCTCGCCGAACGGAGCGAGGCGACAAGGCAGAAGGAAAAGAATTTCGTGAATTTATTATATGAGTTGCATGAGGTATTCGTTCGTATGGATACCTGTCAGAACGTTGTAAAAATCGTTGGCGCGGACGTCCGTTTCAAAGCAGGCGGCGGCGTCTTTTTTTAATGCCAAAACGTCGCTTTTTCTTGCAACGACGGAGAATTTTCCTTCGCCGAGGGCGGCGAGGAGCTCCTCCGCGCTCTCCTTCTTCACGGCAAGCACGCGGTAATAGAGGGGCGTTTCCAGATAGTTTTTAACGTCTTTCTGATAAATGCCGAGCGCGTTCTCGAGGAGTATGCGTCTGAGGCGGGAGAGTGTGTATCGCTTGGTTACGATTTTTGCGAGCATATCGTCATAATCGGGATTGCTCTTCGCCATTGCGCGGAGGCGGTTCTCCAGACCCTCCGAACAGTCGGGCGTCTTTGCGATCTCCTCCGCGTCTTTGAGGAGCAGCGCGCTCATCAGTACTTTTTCAAACGTTTCTTTGTCTGCAACGAGTTGTTCGGAGCAGACGGCGGGGGGAAGATTGCTCTTTAATATCTTTTTATTCTTGCGGGAGTTCTCGCGCATACAGGCGCGGAGCGCGGTCGCCGAAGAGAAGTTTTTAAGGGGTGCGGTATCGGCATATCCGCCGCCCACGCGCGGAATGGGCAGGGGCTCGATGTGTGCGCCGCGCTTCAGAATAGCGCGGCAGTACAGCGTTCCGAGCACGTTGTTGGGCGAGGTGAGGAGCGCTTCGTCCACGTCCTCGTTGAGGGCGAGCGCCGTCTTTACCTGTGCGACCTTGTACGATGTGCCGCCCTTCATATTCTCTTTGAGCGCCGCCTTATATTCCTTGTCCTCGCGGCAAAGGGCGGTCGCGGCGCGAAGAAAACTCTCCTTATCGCCGCGCTCGCAGCCGAATGCGAGTGCCTCAACGGCGGGAATAGAGGAAAGGATATGGATCGCGCCCTCGGAAAAGAGCTCGGCGGGCGCGACGGCGAAGGGGGCGGGGAGCTCGATGACGGCGTCCGCGCCGCTTAAAATCGCATGGCGGGCGCGGCTGAATTTGGAGAAGACAGCCATCTCTCCGCGCTGGGTAAAGTTCCCGCTCATGATACAGAGAAGTTTATCGCAACCGCTCAGTCTCCTTGCCTCTGCAAGCTGATAGGCGTGCCCGTTATGAAAGGGATTGTATTCACAGACGACTGCACAAATTTTCATAATTTTTCCTTTTACCGCCTTTACATTCTGAGCAAAAAGGTGTATAATATCATTTGGAAATGTTTTCCGCTCCTCTATTATACACGAGGTGCGGAGAAAAATAAAGTAATTAGGAGAATAATTATGGCAGGATTTATGGATAAGGTGAAAGCCGTCGGCAGAAAGATCAAAGAGAGCGGAACGATCGTTGAAGAGATCAAGAACAAGGCGATCGCGCTGAATAAAAAGATCGTCCTCTGCGAAGGAGAAGACAGCCGCGTCGTCGAGGCGGCGGCGGAGTGCGTACAGGATAAGATCGCGCGCATCGTCCTTCTCGGCAATCCCGATAAGATCAAACTTGCCAATCCCGAGGTCGATTTGACGGGCGTCGAGATCGTCGATCCCGCAAAATCCCCCAAACTTCAGGAATATGCAGACCTTCTCTATGAACTGAGAAAGGCAAAGGGCATGACGGAGGAACAGGCGCTCGAGCAGGCAAAGGACGCGACCTTCTTCGGCGCGCTCATGCTCAAAGCAGGAGATGTAGACGGGCTCGTCTCGGGTGCGTGCCACTCGACGGCGAACACGCTCCGCCCCGGACTTCAGATCATCAAGACGGCGAAGGGTGTCAATTCGGTGTCCAGCTTCAACCTCATGGTCGCGCCCGTTCAGGGCAACGACTACGTGCCCGACGGCAAGATCGTGTTCGCGGACTGCGGACTCAATCCCACCTATACGAGCGAAGGGCTTGCGGAGTGCGCCATCGCAACGGCGAAGAGCGCGAGAGACATCGCGGGGCTTGAACCCAGAGTCGCAATGCTCAGCTTCTCGACGAAGGGCAGTGCCAAGCACGACAACGTTACCCTCGTCTCCGAGGCGGTTCGCATTGCCAAGGAGAAGGCGCCCGATCTTCTCATCGACGGCGAGCTGCAGTTCGATGCGGCGATCGTACCTTCCGTCGGCGAGTTCAAGGCTCCCGGCTCGCCCGTTGCGGGATATGCGAACGTATTCATCTTTCCCGATCTGCAATCGGGCAACATCGGCTACAAAATCGCAGAGCGTCTCGGCGGCTTCCAGGCGATCGGACCCATCTGCCAGGGCTTTGCAAAACCCCTGAACGATCTGTCTCGCGGGTGCAAGCGTGCGGATATCGTCTGCGCAGTCGCCATCACCGCCATTCAGTCGGTGCAGCTTTAATTTCATTCAACGGAGAGGAAAACCATGAAAATTCTTGTCATCAACGCGGGGAGCTCCTCGCTCAAATATCAGCTCATCAATATGGAGACGGAGTCGGTCGTTGCAAAGGGTACGTGCGAGCGGATCGGTATCAGCGGCGGCAAACTTACGCACAAGGCAAACGGCGAGACGTTCGTCGTCGAACAGGAACTGCCCAACCATAAAGAGGCGATCTCGCTCGTTCTTGCAGAGCTTGTCGATAAAAAGGCGGGCGTCATTTCGAGCATGGACGAGATCGACGCCGTCGGACACCGCGTCGTCGCATCGGGCGAGGCGTTCACCAAGACGACGCTCGTCACGGACGAGGTCATGAAGACGATGGACGAGATCGCAGAGCTTGCGCCGCTTCACAATCCCGCGGCGATCCTCGGTATCAACGCCTGCCGCGCGGTCATGCCCGAGAAGAAGATGGCGCTCGTGTTCGATACTTCCTTCCACGCGACGATGCCAGACTATGCGCATCTGTACGCGATCGACTACGACGACTATAAGAAATACAAGGTGAGAAAGTACGGTGCGCACGGCACGTCCCACAAGTACGTATCGGGTGCGGCGGCGGAGTACCTCAAAAAAGATCCCAAGGACCTGAAAATCATCACCTGTCACCTCGGCAACGGTTCGTCTATCTCCGCAGTGGACGGCGGAAAGTGCATCGATACGTCGATGGGCTTCACCCCGCTTGCGGGCGTACCCATGGGCACGCGCAGCGGCGATATCGACTATGCGGCGGCGGAGTTTTTGTGCCGCAAGAAGGGCATGAGCATGGAGGAGGGCTTGACCTACCTCAACAAGAAGAGCGGTATGCTCGGCGTTTCGGGCGTCTCGTCCGACTTCCGCGATCTCACGTCGGAGGCGGAGAAGGGGAACAAGCGTGCCATCCTCGCGCTCAATATGTTCTCGTACGCCTGCAAGAAGTACGTGGGCGCGTATATGGCGGCGCTCGGCGGGCTCGACTGCATCGTATTCACGGCGGGCGTGGGCGAAAACACGCAGTGCGTGAGAGCGTCCGTTCTCTCGAATATGGAGGCGTTCGGCATCAAGCTCGATGA
>CAMWQK010000042.1 GCA_947176445.1 uncultured Clostridia bacterium
CTTTAACACCATGCCGTTGGGCAGGAAGAACGGGAAGCCCTTTCCTTCGGGAAGGAGCGCAAACAGTTTGAGCTCTCTGCCGAGCTTGATATGGTCGCGCTTCTTTGCCTCTTCGAGCATCGTGAAGTATGCGTCCATCTCGGCCTTCTTCGCAAATGCCGTGCCGTAGATACGGGTAAGCATCTTCTTTTTCTCATCGCCGCGCCAGTATGCGCCCGCAATGGAGACGAGCTTGAACGCCTTGATCTTGCCCGTCGAAGGCAGGTGCGGTCCGCGGCAGAGGTCGGTGAACGCCCCCTGCTTATAGAAGGAGATTTCCTCGCCCTCGGGCAGATCCTGAATGAGCTCCACTTTATAATTCTCGTGATACTTGCTCATGAGCGCGATCGCGTCCTCGCGGGAGAGCGTGAACCGCTCGATGGGCAGATTGCTCTTGATGATCTTCTTCATCTCCGCCTCGACCTTGGCAAAGTCCTCCATCGTGATGGGTGTCTTGAAGTCTACGTCGTAATAGAACCCGTTGTCGATGACCGGACCGATCGCAAGTTTGCAGGTGGGATACACCGTCTTTAACGCCTGCGCGAGCACGTGCGCACAGGTGTGGCGATACACTTCAAGTCCCTCTTTATCCTGCAACGTGACGAGTTCGAGACTGTCGCCGTCTTTAAGGACGGTCGTCGCGTCCACGAGATGTCCGTTCACCTTGGCGGCAACCGTCGCCCGTGCGAGCCCCTCGGAAATGCGCTGCGCCGCCGCAAGGCAGGTCGCGCCGTTTTCAAGCTCCAGCTTGTCCCCGTTCTTTAACGAAATTACCATAATCTTACTCCTTAAATATATCAATGTAAAAACAACAAAAAGTTCAAATTATTATAATTTTCTGTGTTTAACAACTGTTTATGTCTGACATAATACTTTGGAAAACACAAAAAACGTCCTCAAATCCCCCATTACGGGTAAATTTAAGGACGCAATTTACAAATCGCGCGGTTCCACCTTAATTGACGGGAATATCCCGACCGCTTTGAAAATTCAGTTCCGCGGGTGGTTTCACATTCGTACGCATTTACGCATCTCACAGCCAAGGATGCGCTCTCTGAAAAAAGCAATTACGACGCTACTTGTCTTACGGTTATGCCTATTCTAATCCTTTTTTTCGGACTTGTCAAGAAAATATGGCACGTTCCGCATAATATTTTTGCAAAAAATCCCCTACGGAATCTTCCACCTGCCCGAGGCAGTACACAAACCCCGCGTCGGAGAGCATGATCTCCGTCTCGGTGTCCTCTTCCCCCGTCAGTCGGCTGCGTTTGAGCGGAGTGAAATTCTCGCCGAAGACGGTGTTCCCCTTCACATAAATTTTGTTCTCGCTCTCGCCGACGAGGAACTCGCAGAACTTTTTCAGATCGCTCGAAGCAAAGCCCTCTGGTATATAGCTTAAAATCCGATCCCACTTTTCCCGCAGCGGCGCAAGACGGAAGTTGTAGAACCCGTCGATCGAGTACTCCTCCGTCCTTTCGAGCTTGCGGCGGATATATATCTTATCCCCTTCGAGATCGGCGGCAATGAGCGCGGAACATAAGAGCTTTCTCTCCCGCTTACTCAGCGCCACGTTCAGCCGTGCGGAGAGATATTCGAACTTATAGCCGATGCCGATGATTTCGGTCACTTTGTCGCACACGTGCGCGCGTAGCCGCCCTATCTCCCGTTCCGCGCGGACGATGAGCGTACTCCGCTCTCCGAAGCTGAGTTCTCCTCTCCCGCCGTACCGCAAAAGCTGGGGGGAAATCGCATTATATAAATAGGTAATATACGCACTCTTTTCCTTGCGTTCCGAGACGGTTATTTCTTCCACAAGTTTATTGTATGCGTAAGCGCGCAATTTATTTACGCAAAACGCATTTTCCTAAGCCGCCGTATCCCGCCCGCGCGCATGCGTAGAACAACAAAATTCACAAAATAGCGTATCATCAGTTGACTTTCTACGCTATATGTAGTAAAATATCCCAATAAGAAAAGTTTAGGAGCAGATTTCACATGGACATGAAATCCGTCGAAAAGAAGTGGCAGACCCGCTGGGAGAAAGCCAAGTTTAATCAATTCGACAAAAAAGATCCCGCACCCAAGCACTACGTTCTCGAAATGTTCTCGTATCCTTCGGGCGCAAAGCTGCACGTCGGGCACTGGTATAACTACGGTCCGAGCGATTCCTATGCACGCTTCAAGCGCATGCAGGGCTACAACGTCTTTCAGCCGATGGGCTTCGACGCCTTCGGACTGCCTGCCGAGAACTTCGCGATCAAGACGGGCGTGCACCCGCAGGATTCCACCGAAAAGAATATCGAGACCATGGAAGGTCAACTCAAAGCAATGGGCGCGATGTTTGACTGGTCGGCGGAGATCAAGACGTGCGACGAGTCGTACTACAAATGGACGCAGTGGATGTTTTTACAGCTCTACAAGAAGGGACTTGCCTACCGCAAGGAAGCGCCCGTCAACTGGTGCCCTTCCTGCCAGACGGTGCTCGCCAACGAACAGGTGGTAGATAACTGCTGTGAGCGCTGCGGCTGCGTCGTCGTGCGCAAGAACCTCACGCAGTGGTTCTTCAAGATCACCGAGTACGCCGAGGAGCTTTTAAGCAGTCTCGATACGCTCGACTGGCCGGAGAAGACCAAGGCGATGCAGCGCAACTGGATCGGCAAATCGACGGGCTGCGAAATCGAGTTCACCTGCGATTCGGGCGACACGTTCCGCGTGTTCACCACCCGGCCTGACACCGTATTCGGGGTCACCTACGTCGTTCTCGCGCCCGAGCACCCGCTCGCACGCAAGATTACGACGCCCGAACAGCGTCAGGCAGTCGAAGAATACATCGACTATGCCTCCAAGGCGAGCGAGATCGACCGTCTCTCCATCTCCCGCGAAAAGACGGGCGTATTCACGGGCGCGTACTGCACCAACCCCGTCAACGGAAAGAGAGTTCCCATCTACCTTGCCGACTACGTCCTCTATTCCTACGGCACAGGCGCAGTGATGGCGGTTCCCGCGCACGACGAGCGCGACTTTGCCTTTGCAACCAAGTACAATCTCCCCATTCAAAAGGTCATCGAGAAAAAGGGCGGCGAAACGACGCTTCCCTACTGCGAAGACGGCATCGTCGTCGGATCGCTCAAATTTGACGGACTGTACGGCGCTGAGGCGCGTCAGGCGGTCGCCAACTACCTTGCCAAGATCTCCAAGGGCGGCAAGCGGACAAACTATCGCCTGCGCGACTGGCTCGTATCCCGTCAACGCTATTGGGGCGCGCCCATTCCCGTCGTTCACTGCGAAAAATGCGGCGTTGTGCCCGTTCCCGAGAAGGATCTGCCCGTAAAACTCCCTTATAACGTCGAGTTCCGACCCGACGGAAAGTCCCCGCTCGCCAAGTGCGAGAAGTTTATGAAAACCACCTGCCCCGCGTGCGGCGGCAAGGCGCGGCGCGATCCCGATACGCTCGATACCTTCGTGTGCAGTAGCTGGTACTATCTCCGCTATGCGGACGCGCATAACGACAAAGCCCCCTTCGACCCCGATGTTGTCAATGGGCTTCTGCCCGTCGATACCTACGTCGGCGGTGCGGAACATGCCTGCATGCACCTGCTCTATGCGCGCTTCTTGACCAAGGCTTTGCGCGATATGGGGTATCTCAACTTCGACGAACCCTTCAAGCGACTCATTCATCAGGGCGTGATCTTGGGACCGGACGGAAACCGCATGAGCAAGTCTCACGGCAACGTCATCTCTCCCGACGACTACGTGCAGGAATACGGCTCGGACGCCTTCCGCCTCTACCTCATGTTCGGCTTCTCCTATACCGAGGGCGGACCGTGGAGCGATGACGGCATCAAGGCGATCTCCCGCTTCCTCGACCGCATCGAAAAGATTGTCACGAAGGTCGCAGGGTGGGTATTTGAAGAGGACATTCCCTATCCCGTAGGCGCAAACGAAAAGGAGCTCAACTTCGTTCGCAACGATACTATTCGCCGCGTCACGCGTGACATGGAGGCGTTCTCCTTTAACACCGCAGTCGCTCGGCTCATGGAGCTTCTCAACGCGATCTATAAGTACGACGGCAACATGGGCACGAAGAATTTCCCGCTCCTTCGCGATACGATCAAGGACTTCGTTCTTCTGCTCGCCCCCTGCGCGCCCCACTTTGCCGAAGAGCTCTGGGAGATCCTCGGCGGCGAGGGATTTATTTTCGAGCAGACCTATCCGAAGGAAGATCCCGCCGCGCTCGTGAGAGACGAGACGGAGTACGCAATTCAGGTCAACAGCAAGATCGTCCTTCGCGCAATGATCGCAAACGGGATCCCGAACGAACAGCTGCAAAAGTACGTCTCTGCACTTCCCGAAGTCTTGGAGCGGATCGGCGATAAGCAAGTCAAAAAATGTATCATTGTTCCCAACCGTCTCATCAATCTGATCGTCGGCTAACCGATAAAAATAAAAAAGACAGCGATTATATTCGCTGTCTTTTCTTTTACATTCTGTTCCGATCGCCCCACTCACACATTCCATCCAAGATCGGCATCAAGGATTTCCCGCGTTCAGAGAGGCTATATTCGACCTTTGGCGGGATCTGCGGATACTCCTTGCGGATGATCAGCCCGTCGTTTTCCAATTCTTTCAGCGACAGGCTCAACGTCTTATAGGAAATACCCTTGATATACCGCTGTAATTCATTGTAACGGACAACATTGAACTCCATTAACGTATAGAGTATCGTCATTTTATACTTTCCGCTGATGAGCGACAGCGTATAGCTGAACCCCGTATCGCATAGCCGCTCGGAAGCAATACATCTTGATTTTGCAGTATCCATTTTAGCCCTCGTTTACACTCTACTTTTTGTTAGTATCGCACTTTATTGTGCGTACTTGACAAAGCCATCATATCACACTATACTATAACTGTCAAGGTTGTTTCAGCAAAAACAGCCAAGAAAAGATTTTAAGGAGATTATTTATGAGTAAAAAAATTGTAGTGATCACAGGCAGCCCGAGAAAGAACGGAAACAGTTTTGCCATGACGGCCGCGTTTATCGAGGCGGCACAGGCAAAGGGTCACACCGTAACGAGATTTGACGCTGCTATGCAAAAAGTCGGCGGCTGCCACGCCTGCGAAACGTGTTTCAGGACGGGGAAAGCGTGCAGCTTCGACGATGACTTCAACAATATTACGCAGGCGATCCTCGAAGCCGACGTCGTCGTATTCACCACCCCCGTCTATTGGTATTCCTTCCCCGCACAAATCAAGGGCGTGATCGACAGATTATACTCTTTCTGCGTTGCCGGAAAAGATATTTCAGGCAAAGAATGTGCGCTCATTACCTGCTGCGAGGAAGACGACCTGTCGGTGATGGACGGCGTACGCATTCCCTACGAGAGAACGATTGCGCTGTTAAAGTGGAAATCCGTCGGCGAAGTACTCATTCCCGGCGTACTCAACGTGGGCGACATCAATCAGACCGACGGTTGCAAGCAAGCTGCAGCGCTTGCGGATAAGCTGTAAATTAAACGCAAAACAGAAACAGCCCGCTATTCTCAATAGCGGGCTGCATTTTTTTACTCCTCGATCATCTCGGGCAGCTGCTCCTCTTTTTCCTGTGAACGCGGGTAATAAGAAATTTTTGCAGCGATAAAAGAAAGACAGCGCATTCGCCCCATGCGCAGGACACTGCGCTCCAAAAAGAACAGATCGACCGCTTCCCAGATGAAGACCCAGGCGAAGATATCGAGGATCTCGCCCCAAACCTCGTGCCGTCCAAAAAACGTGAACGTAACGCCGATGGAGAGCGCCGCAATACCGATGAGAAACATGATGGCGGAAACGATCGCATTTCGGCGCAATTCCTGCCGATTTCGCTTATAATGTCTGACATAGTACTCTCTTAATGCCGTTTTATAGGATTTCTCTTCCTCAGAATCGATGCAATCACTGTAAATTTTGATGTGCAACTGCTCTTTGGGCAAGAAAGCCATTGCGCTCTCGTTTAAGAATTCGGCAACCTCGCCGCTCACCGTCGGCGCTTTTCCCGAAGAAAAATCGGAGAGAAAGTCCTCGTCTTTAAGGACGCTCATCTCGATGACCGCCCTGCCCTCGTCGTCCCGCTCGATCTCATCTTGCTTCGCGCGCGCATCGAGCTGACGCTTTAACTCTTTGATCGATTCTATCATGCGTAAATCTCCTTGCAGATATAGTCTGCGTATTTTTCCGCAACATTGACGCCGCTCACCCGCTCGATCGTTCCGAAGTAAGCGTTGGAATTCACCTCGCAGAGTTTGAAGCCATCCTTCCCGTACAAGAGATCGATCCCGCAATAGTCGAGCCCGAGCGTCTTTGCGGCAAGGCACGCGATCTCTTCCCCTTCCTTTGGAAGATCACACTTGACACCCTGTCCGCCAAGCTCTGCATTCGAGCGAAAATCGCACGCGGAGACGCGCTGCATACAGGCAACCGCCTCGCCGCCGACAACGATGACGCGGAGATCGCGCCCCGCGCTCTCCTCAACAAACTCCTGAAAGAGATGCGGTTTCCCCTTTAACGCTTCGGCAAACATTCGCAATTCTTCCATGTTCCGCGCCAGATGCACGCCCTTCCCGAGCGAGCCGTAGCACTCCTTCACCACAACGGGAAGCCCGAGCTCACTTTCGATTTTTTGCAGCATTTCTTCCGAGGCGGGAATCTGAGGCGTATAGCTCAACGGCGCAGGGAGCGTCTTGGGAACGGGAATGCCCGTGCCTTGCAATGCAATAAACGTTGCCATCTTGTCGTCACACAATTCAACGGCGCGGGCGCGGTTAAAGAGCCGCATGCCCGCCCCTTCCAACATGCGCGGAAGATACTTATCCTTATCGAGGTAGATACAAAAATCGAACTCTGCGCAGTCGGCGATAATTTCCAGCTTACCGTCAAGATAGGCGGGAAAAGCGACGT
>CAMWQK010000043.1 GCA_947176445.1 uncultured Clostridia bacterium
GGAAGGCATGGAGAAGCTCAAACGGGCGCGGGTTGCCGTCTTTGGGATCGGCGGCGTCGGCGGATACACGGTAGAGGCGCTTGCCCGTTCGGGCGTGGGCGCGCTCGATCTCATCGACGACGACAAGGTGAACCTCACCAACCTCAACCGACAGATCATCGCAACACACAAGACGATCGGCAGATACAAGGTGGACGTTGCTGCAGAGCGCATTGCCGAGATCAATCCAAGCTGCAAGGTGTTGACCTATAAGACGTTCTATCTGCCCGAAAAGCAGAGCGAGTTCGACTTCACGCAATACGACTACATTGTGGACGCGATCGATACGGTCACGGGCAAGATCGCGCTCGTCGAGAATGCGTATCGGTGCAAGACGCCCGTCATCAGCTCGATGGGGGCGGGCAACAAGCTCGATCCGACCGCCTTCGAGGTGGCGGATCTCTACAAGACTTCCGTCTGCCCGCTCGCAAAGGTCATGCGCAGGGAGTTGAAGAAGCGGGGGATCGAATATCTCAAAGTCGTGTATTCGAAGGAGGAGCCGAGAAAGCCCGTTTCCGATCCGTCGGCAGAGGAAGAGGGCGTACATCGGCGGGAGATCCCCGGCAGCATGGCGTTCGTGCCCTCGGTGGTGGGGCTGATCATCGCGGGCGAGGTTATCAAAGATCTGATTTCAAAGTAAAGCACGGTTTCTTACAAAACCGTGCTTTTTTTGTGCTCGGCTGATAGGCGAGCGGGTTGTTTTTTTAGCGAGCTATTCGAATTACTTATACGGGGTGCAAGTAAAACAAATGGATTGAATAATTTTCATTTTGGCGAACGTGCGCGGCGCGCCTTCTCTGCTGCCGCTCGGGAGCGTTTTTTCGGCGACGGGACGGGGATTTCCCGCTCTGCGGGTATGAATTGCCTCAATCATACAAAAAGTAAGAAAAAGAACCGCAAGCGGATAAAACAAGTGCATTCCTGCAATTATTGGATAAATATGCATTATATCAAATAAAATATGATGTATTTCCTGCTTTTGAATATGAATTTTCACATGGAATTGCTTGCAAAAATTTCCCCCTTGCGTTATAATAGCATAGTGAAGCTATAATCAAACCGAGGATTATATAGAAAAATGGATAAGCTGAAAAAAAGGAATGCAAGAAAATTTCTTACGGCGGCGGTAGCGTCGGCGCTTTGTTGCACGCTCTCGCTCTCCGTCGTTTTGCCTGCCTTCAACCAGAAAGAGGATGCGTTTGCTGCGGGAACGGATAAAAAAGAGATCCCGACCGTTGCGCGCATCAACGGAAAAGTGGATAACCATTTGTCCGATTACTTCGACTCGAACGTCGTGCAGAAGCTGCCCGACAATATCAAGCGGGACGACGAGATTTCCGTCATCGTAGAGATGAATATGAATACGCTCATCGACGAGTTCGAGGCAGCGGGCAAGACGAAGTCCGCCCAGAGCGTCGGCGACTATGCCGCAACGGGCGCGGGCAAGCGCGTTCAAAGTAAAATTGCCAAGGCAGGCGAGGCGCTTCGTGCCCGCCTGAAAAAAGAGGGGCTTAAATTTAAGCTCGGCAAGGAATACAACGTCCTTCTGAGCGGCTTCGAAGTGACGATGAAGGCGAGCGAGTTCGAGGACTTCGCCTTAGCGCTCGGAGACGAGGCGACCGCGATCGTCGGCGAGCAGTACGCCCGCTGCGAGACGCAGCTCGTCAACAACGACGTCAACGTCTACGACACGGGTATTTTCGACAGTTCCGATTCCAAGTACGACGGTACGGGCACGGTCATCGCCGTTCTCGATACCGGTCTCGACTATACGCACAGCGCGTTCTCTCCCGAGCGGTTCGACGCGACGGGCGCGCGTCTCACGCAGAGCTCGATCGAGCGCATCATCTCCGAGACGTCCGCATCCACCACGACGCTCGGCTTGACGGCGGCGGACGTGTATCTGAATGCAAAAGTTCCCTACGCATACGACTATGCGGATCAGGATCCCGACGTGTATCCCATCGCCAGCGAGCACGGCACGCACGTCTCGGGCGTCATTGTCGGTGAAGACGACGTCATCACGGGCGTTGCGCCCAACGCGCAGCTCGTCTCGATGAAGGTATTCTCCGACGTTGTAGAGGGTGCGCGCGACGCATGGCTGATCGCCGCGCTCGAAGACTGCGTCGTGCTCGAAGTGGACGTCATCAACATGTCGCTCGGAACTTCGGCGGGATTCAGCCGCGAAGAGGACAAGGTCGCTCTCCGCGAAGTATACGAAAAAATTCAGGAGCGCGGTATCAGCGTGATCGCCGCTGCTTCCAACAGCTACAGCTCCACCTTCGCTTCGGAGAAGAACGGTAACCTCGGACTTACGTCCAACCCCGATACTTCGACGATTGGCTCGCCGAGTACGTACGAGTCCACGCTCTCGGTTGCCTCGATCAGCGGTACCAAGACGCCGTACCTCACCTATAACGGCTCGATCGTCTACTTCAAAGAGTCCACGAACAAGGCGGCGAAGCAGAAGAAGTTCGTCGAGGAGATCTTGCCGGAAGGCGTTGAAACGAAAGAATTCGAATATGTGACCATTCCCGGCGTCGGCCGTGCGATCGACTATACCGGCCGCAACATGGCGGGTAAGATCGCGCTTGTTCGCCGCGGTTCCACCTCGTTCGAGGAGAAAGCGCGCGTTGCAATGCAGAGCGGTGCGGCAGGTCTCATTGTCTATAATAATGTGTCGGGCGATATTTCCATGACGGTCGGAAACGTCAACATTCCCGTCTGCTCCATCTCGCAGGACAACGGCGAGGTGCTCGCCGCGCAGTCGACGGGCAAGATCGTCATCAGCCGTACGCAGACGGCGGGGCCGTTCATGTCCGACTTCTCCTCGTGGGGACCTACTTCCGATCTTCACATCAAGCCGGAAATCACCGCGCACGGCGGCGATATCTATTCGGCAGTGCCCGGACAGGCGTACGACCGTATGTCCGGTACGTCGATGGCGACGCCCAACCAGGCAGGCTTTACCGCGCTTGTCCGTCAGTACGTGAAGGAGACGTTTACGGATATCGCAAACGATCCCGTGGCGGTTTCCAATCGCGTTTATCAGCTCATGATGTCCACGGCGGACATAGCATATAACGTCAACGGACTTCCCTATTCGGTGAGAAAGCAGGGCGCAGGTCTTGCAAATCTCACGAAGTCCACTTCGAGCCCCGCGTACGTCACGACGTACGACCAGAAGGGCAACCTCATGGATAAGCCCAAGCTCGAGCTCGGCGACGATCCCGACAAGACGGGCGTCTACACGATGACGCTCTCTGTCAACAACTTCTCGAATACTGCGCTTTCCTACAACGTGAACGCGCTCGTACAGACAGAAGGGGTGAGCGGCACCAAGACGCATCAGGGCGATACGACGGTCACTGAAGAGGGCTACACGCTCTCGGGTGCGTCGGTCACCGTCACAAATCTTCAAAACGGCACGGGCAGCGGAAACAGCGTCACGGTTGCGGCGAACTCCGTCGCGACGATCACCGTCGAAATCAAGCTCTCCGATGCGGATAAGCAGTATCTCGACGCGTCGTTCGCAAACGGCATGTATGTCGAGGGCTATATCACGCTGACCGCGACCGGTTCGCAGAACAACCTCAACGTTCCCTATCTTGCATTCTACGGAGACTGGACGCAGGCGCCCATCTTCGATAAGGACTATTACGAGACGAACAAGGACGAGATCGACGATTCCATCGACACGCTCGATAAGAACCTGCCCGATGCGTACGCGACCCGTCCCGTTGCAGGGCTCTACGACGACTATATCGGATATCTCGGCGCATATCCCTTCACGCAGAACCCGAGCTCGACCAAGATCGCGGCGGACAGAAAGTATGCGTCGCTCTCCAACACCGAGGATACGCTCAACAGCCTGTATGCGATCTTCGCGGGCATGCTCCGCGGTGCAAAGCGCGTGGTAACGACCATCACCGATGCCGCGACGGGCGAGGTCATCTTCACGGACGAGGCGTGCAACCAGCGCAAGTCGTTCAGCAACGGCATGACGATCTATCAGTCCATTCTGTATGAAGATTTCAACGTTGCGCAGTACAATCTGAAAAACAACACGCAGTATCTCGTCAAGATACAGGCGTATCTCGATTACGAGCGGGACGGTGCGGAGACCAACCTTCGCAACACCTTCGAGTTCCCGTTTGTCACCGACTTCGAAGCTCCTGCAGTCACCGATTGCGAGTTCTACACCGAGTACGACAGAACGGAGAAGAAGACCAAGCTGTTCGCAAGCATGAGCGTATACGATAACCACTACGTTTCGGCGCTTCAGGTGGGTACTGTCAACAGCGACCCGAGCGACGGCAGCTATTACGTCAATGTATTTGAGCGGTATCTTACGCCCGTGTATTCCGAGTTCAACACGACGAACACCGTCACTTACGAACTCACCGATTACATGGATCAGATCATGAATTCGTACAACCGCCGTTCCTTCGTCGTGACCGCGCTCGACTACGCCATGAACCAGGCGATGTATGAGATCACCATCCCCGATACGGTGCTCGGCATTGCATTCGACGAGGAAGAGATCAGAATCAGCCCCAACGAGACATACGATCTGAGCCCCGTTGTGAGCCCTTCGGAAGCATGGCTGCAAACGCTCAGCTACATTTCCTCCAACGAGACCATTGCCAAAGTGGTCAACGGCAAGCTCATCGGTCTGAAATCGGGCGAGATCACGCTCACCGCGCTCTCCAACGACGGAACAAAGAGCGCGCAGGTCAAGGTCGTCGTTCTTGCAGAGGGCGACGCGGGTTATCAGCGGTTCGATACGCCCGCCGCAGAGCAGTTTGAACTGACGGGCTACTACGTCGAAAAGGCGTATTTCTATCCCTCCTATGAGGATCGCGATATCAGTCAGACGGGCGACACCGTTCTGTTCACCGGTCCCAACGACCGCTCGCTCAAAATGTTCCCCAGCGAGTCGGTAACCGTTCGGTATTCTTTGCGCTCCTATTTCCCGAACGCGACGAGCGTCGTATTCGAGAGCAGTAACCCGAGCATTGCGCGGGTCGATAGCAGAACGGGTACGATCACGGCGGTCGCGGAGGGCAATGCGTCTATTACCGTACAGCTCGTGATGGACGGCATGACCCAGCGTTCGGAGTACATCTCCATCGAAGTCAAGAACCCGTACGAGACGAGCGGACCTTACCTTGTGCGCTATACGGGACTTGGCGGACGCGTCGTCCTTCCCGCGGAGCTCTCCTTGACGGAGATCCAGCAGTTCGCATTCTCGGGCTTTGAGTACGTTGCAAAGGACGAGGCGGACAGAGCTGCCGATCCCGACGATCCGTTGAACACCAAGGCGGTGTACATCGGCGAGAACACGATTACGGAGGTCGTCATTCCCGAGGGCGTCAAGGTTATCGGCAACTACGCGTTTGCGGGACTTACGGCGCTCACGAAGGTCACCCTTCCTTCCACGATCGAAAAGGTCAGCCTCGGCGCATTCTACGGCTGTACCGCGCTCACCCAGGTGGAGGGCTCGGAACACATCAAATTTATCAACAACAACGCCTTCTACGGCACGGCGATCGGCAGTATCACGTTCGGCAGAATTATTGCGATCGGAGACTCCGCATTCGAAGGCGCGCCCATTCAGAACATCACGCTGCCCGCTTCGGCACAGTCGATCGGAAAGCGCGCGTTTGCAAACAACACCGCCTGCACGGAGCTCAACATTCTTGCAGATCAGGTGAAGCTCGGCGACGAGGCGTTCCTCGGCTGTAACAAGCTCTCGAGCGCGTCCGTCAACGCGGCGGTTGTTCCGACGGGGCTGTTCAGCGGCTGCTCCGCACTCACAAATCTCACGCTCGGAAGAAGCGTCTCTGTCGTCAGCCAGAACGCGTTCCGCGGAACGAGAATTGCGAAGTTCACGGTCGCGGAGGGCAACCCGACCTTTAAGGCGCAGGAAGAGGGCGCGGTGCTTCTCAATGCCGACGGCACGAAGCTCCTGCTCGTCGCTCCCGCAGCGGTGAAGGTAACAGTTGACGATATGCCTTCCCTTCGGAATGTTACGGAGATCGGCGATGCGGCGTTCTCGGGCAACGGCTCGCTCAGAGTTGTCAAGCTCCCGTCTGCAGTGCGCGTCGGCGCGTATGCGTTTGCAAACTGCACGGCGCTCGGCGTATCCAGAGGCTACGGCGAGGACAGAATCGAGGGCGAACTCACGCTCGGTGCGCTCACGTACGTCGGCGACTTTGCGTTCTATAATACGGGTATCAGAGAAATGCCCGAATTCTCGGCAGACCTCAACGAGATCGGAGAGTATTCCTTCTCGTATTCCAAGGTGACCGAAGTCAACATTCCCAACGGCTTCAAGGTAGGGGACGCGGCGTTTGAGCGGTGCGACTACCTCGAAACGGTCATCATCGGCGACAACGTCACGCTCGGAATCGCGGCATTCCGCTCTCTGGAAGAGCTTGCGATGAATTCCAGCGGTACGGTGATCGCGCTCAGCTTCTTCTCCAACATTCAGACGCTTGAAATCGGCGCGAATGCCAAGCTGATGCCGGATGCGTTCTACGGCGCGGTAAATCTGACGAGCGTCACGCTCGGCGACGGCGCAGAGATCGGCGACGGCGCGTTCTACAACGCGGCATCGCTTGCGCAAATCGATCTTTCCGGTGCGAAGTTCATCGGTTACAAGGCGTTCTCGGGCATGGTCTATCGCGAGAATGAATATGCGACCGATCTGACCGTGAAGGCGCCCGTGTTCGAGGAAATCGATCTTTCGGCTTGCGAAGAGCTCGGCGCAGAGGCGTTCATGTACTGCCATAACCTCAAATCGGTCGTCCTCGGCGAGCACCTTACCGAGCTCCCCGATTATGCGTTCTACGCATTGCGCACGACGGGCACGAGAGGAGAGCGCATCGAGCACTCCTCGCTCGAGA
>CAMWQK010000044.1 GCA_947176445.1 uncultured Clostridia bacterium
CTGCCGGAGAATTTGAAAAAAATCAAGCGGGAGCGGGACGAACTCGCAAAGAACATCATTGCGGGGAAGGATCATAGGCTTCTCGTCATCGTGGGACCGTGCTCGGCGCACGAATCCCGCCCCGTACTCGAATATGTAAAGCGGCTCGGAAAGCTTAACGAGCGCGTGAAGGATAAGCTCGTGCTCATTCCGCGTATCTACACCAACAAGCCGCGCAGCAAGGGCGTGGGCTATAAGGGGATGTTCTCCCAGCCCGATCCCGAGAACAAAGAGGATATTCTGAAGGGCATTCGCACCATCCGCGATCTGCATATTCACGGTATCGAGGAGTCGGGCTTGTCCGCGGCGGACGAGATGCTCTATCCCGAAAATTACGCGTACGTCGAAGATTTGTTGACGTATATCGCCGTGGGCGCGCGGTCGAGCGAGAACCAGATGCACCGCCTCGTTTCGAGCGGGATCGAGCTTCCCGTCGGCATGAAGAACCCCACGGGCGGCAGTATTCCCGTGCTCCTCAATTCTATCTATGCGGCGCAGAGCAAGCAGGTGTTCAAGTACCATTCCCATCAGGTCGCAACGCAGGGCAACGAGTACGTACACGCCGTGCTTCGCGGCATGTCGGATAACTACGGAAACGACGTTCCCAACTACCATTACGAGACGGTCATGCAGGTCTTCGAGGGGTATGCAAAGAGTGGTGGAGAACTGAAAAATCCCGCGATCATCATCGATTCCAACCACGCGAACTCGAACAAGCAGTTCCGCCAGCAGATCCGTATCGTCGAGGAAGTGTTGCAGAACAGAAAGTACAGTAAAGAGTTCAAGAGCATCGTCAAGGGCTTCATGATCGAGAGCTTTCTCGTCGAGGGGTGTCAGAAGCACGACGAGGTGTTCGGAAAGTCAATCACCGATCCCTGCCTCGGCTGGGAGGATACTGAGCGGCTCATTCTCGACATCGCCGATAAGGCATAAACGATTATACGAAGGAGCGAAGAGATATGCAGACACAGGAAAAGAGCGTAAGTTGCTTAGGTCCCAAGGGGAGCTATTCCCAGCTCGCCGCCGAAGCGATGTGCGAAGGACAGGAGATCGTGCTCATGAGCAGCTTTCCCGCAGTCGTCGAGGCGCTCACTTCGGGGCAGGTCGATCGTGCGGTTCTGCCCATTGAAAATTCCATTCAGGGCGGAGTGCTGCAAAATCTCGACCTCATAGAGACGAAGGAAGTATTTGCGATCCGCGAACACGTGCTTCCCATCGATCACCGCCTCGTGACGCGCGGAAAAATCCCGTATAAGAAGATCAAGTGTATCTATTCGCACGAACAGGCGATCGGGCAGTGTTCGGAGTTTCTGGAAAAGCATTTTCAGGGCGTTCAGCGCATCTTTACGCGCTCTACGGCGGAGTGCCTCGAAAAGATCGGAGAGGATTCGGCGGGGATTGTCGGCGGGCACGTTCAGGGAGACGGGCTCGTGCTCTCCGAGGAGAATATCGCCAACGTTAAGAACAATTTTACCCGATTTATGCTGCTCGAACGGCGCACAAACCGTATGCCCAAACACAGCAACAAGGTATTTTTCTGCGCCATATGCGCCCACAGACCGGGTGCGCTCGTGGAGCTCTTGCAGATCTTCGAGCGGCACGGGCTGAACCTGACGCGTATCGAGAGCCGTCCCATTCGCGAGAGCTTCGGAAAATACCGCTTTTTCATCGAGTTTGCGGGGGATATCGGCACGCCGATCGTAAAGACTGCCTTAAAAGAGGCGCAGAAATTCTGCCTTCGCTTCCGCGTCCTCGGCGCATACAATTAAATCCCGAAGAGGGTCATCAGCAAAAAGCAGATCGCGCCCGCAAGTAACCCTTGCAGAAACTTTACGGCGATGAAAGGCGCGCTTCTCACGCCCGTGCGGGAGAGGAAGGAGAGCTGCTGCATAATGACGCACAGCCCGCCGAACGTGACCAAGAAGCATGCAAGGGCGACGGCGAGCGGCGTTTTGACTTCGGAGAGAGCGGCGCAGCCCGTCGTCATCTCCATGAGCCCGCGAAGAACGCCCTCGGCATACAGCGCGTTTTCGCCGAATACGCTTGTAAAGGAAAACAGTCCGAGATTTGCGAGCATATCGGCAAAGCAATAGAAGAGGGCGATCAATCCGCCGACGCAGAGGACGGAAACGACGGACGACCAGATTTTATCGAACAGCGTACCGTCCTGCCGCACAGGGAGCACGCCGCCCGCTATGGGGCGGGAGTGCGCGGTAAACCGCAGAACAAAGCACACAATATAGATAGCGAAAAGGTGCGAAAACAGCATGATCCAGCCCGCCTTCGCGCTTTCGAACATCATCGAACCGACGACGCCGACGAGGAAAGAAGGTCCGGAGGTGGAGGCAAGGCAGGCAAGGCGGAACGCCTCGCTCTTATCATAGGGAGATTTTTCATAGAGATCTAGGAGCGTCCTTGCGCCCACGGGATAGCCGGAGAGCGCGGCGAGAACTGCGACCGAGCCGCCCGCGCCCGATACGCGGAACAACTTCTGCGTGAGCGGCGAGATCTTGCCCGAAAGTTTTGTAAATGCACGGCGGCTTGTGATGAGCGCCGTTAAAAATAACAGCGGAAAAGTGGCGGGCAGAACGCTGACCGCCCAGAGGGAAATTCCCTTCAATACGCTCTCCGAATACCTTGCAGGCTCGCTCAAAAAGACCGCAAAGGCGATGAGAATGAGGGCGGTGAACAGAAAAGATAGCGTCTTTTTTGCAATGTACATAACAAAATTTACGTTGCGGAGGTGGAAAATATGCGTAAAAAGTTAGGGCTTGCGCTCGGTTCGGGCGGCTCCCGCGGTGTTGCGCATATCGGGTTTTTACAGGCGCTCGAAGAAGCGGAAATCAAAGCTGACTTTGTGAGCGGCTGTTCGATGGGTGCGATCGTGGGCGCGTGCTACTGCGCGGGCGTTTCCATGCAGACGGTGAAGGAGCGGATGTTGAAGCTCCGCCTTTCGCGCATCGCGTCGCTCAACGTTGCGCCGATCAAAAACAACGGACTGCTCCGCATGAACAAGGCGCGCAAGCTCCTCGAAGAGTATATCGGCGGCAAGACGTTCGACGAGCTTGAAATCCCGTTCGCGTGCGTTGCGACCGACCTCGACGCAGGCGAGATCGTAAAGCTGGACACGGGCAACGTCATCGATGCTGCGATCGCGTCAAGCTCCATCCCCGGCGCGTTTACGCCCGCCGTCATCGACGGAAAGACGCTGGTAGACGGCGGAATTTTGGATCGTGTGCCCACGCAGGAGCTTGTAGAGATGGGTGCGGAAGTCATCGTCGCGGTCGACGTGCTCGGCGATCTCACGATCAAGCAGCCGACGGGCAACCTCATTGATACGCTCCTTCGCTGTATCGACATTATGGATACCCGCTCCACGCAGAGAAAGCGCAAGTCGCGCAGTAAGTCCGTCGATCTCTGGCTCGAGCCCGATCTCGGCGCGATGGATCAGTACAAAATCAAAAATTTGCAGTTTGCATACGACAAGGGCTACGAACTCGGCAAGGCAAACGCCGAGGAAATCAAACGCCTGATAGAGGAATAATGGATCTTTTCGATTTTAACGACAACGAGGAAAAGGCAAAACCGCTTGCCGAGCGCATGCGCGCGGGCACGTTCAGGGAATTTGTCGGGCAAGGGCACATCGTCTCAGAAGGGTCTCTGCTTCGCCGCGCCATCTCGCTCGACCGCCTCGGCAGCTGTATCTTCTACGGCCCGCCCGGTTGCGGCAAGACGACGCTTGCCAACATCATTGCCGCGCAGACAAACGGGGAATTTATCAAGCTCAACGCAGTCAACGCGGGCGTTGCAGACGTCAAGAGGGCGGTGGAGAAGGCGCGCGATAACTTGAAGATGTTCAATAAGCGCACCTATCTCATGCTCGACGAGTGCCACCGCTTTAATAAGACGCAGTCCGATTCGCTTCTCCCCGCAATCGAGCAGGGCACCATCCTCTTCATTGGTTCGACGACGGAGAACCCGTACGCCTCGATGACGCCCGCTATCGTCTCGCGCTGCCGCGTGTTCGAGTTTTTCTCGCTCACCTCGGAGGATATCCGCAGCGCGCTTTTGTGGGCGCTCACCTATAAGCGCAAGGGGCTCGGAACGTATCAGGCGGTCGTGGACGATGACGCGATCGACCACATCGCAAGAACGGCAGGGGGAGACCTGAGAACGGCGTACAACGCCCTCGAGCTTGCCGTGCTTACGACGCAGCCCGACGAGAAGGGCAGTATCCACGTGCGCCTCTCGGACGCAGAGCAGTCTATTCAGCGCAAGGCGCTCTCCTATAACGAGGACTTGTATTACGACATTCTGTCCGCATTCTGCAAGTCGCTCCGCGGCAGCGATTCCTCGGCGGCGCTCTACTACGCCATGCGGCTCATTGAGGGCGGATGCGACCCCATGCTCGTCTTGCGGCGGCTGATTGCGCACTCCGCGGAGGACGTGGGTATGGCAGATCCACAGGCGCTTGTCGTGGCGACTTCCGCGCTTACGGCGTTCAAGAATATGGGCTATCCCGAGGGGCTTCTCCCTCTCTCCGAGGCGATCATCTACGTGTGCGAGGCGGAAAAGAGCAACAGCGTTGTCTGCGCGCTCGACGCGGCAAAGGCGGACGCGCGTAACTCGCGGGACGACAATATTCCGCCTTATTTGAGGGATAACTCCTACGGCAGCAAGGAGCAGAAGGCGGAGAGTGGAAAATATCTCTATCCGCACAACTTCGGCGGCTGGGTGAAGCAGCAGTATTTGCCCGATTCGCTCAAAGACAAGAAGTACTACATTCCTTCCGATCACGGCTTTGAACAGCAGGTGAAAAAGACGAGAGAAAGAAAGGGCATGAAAAAAGACTAAAAATATAAAACGCAACCCAAAGTTGACAAAACGCAACGGAAAGTCGGTTGCGTTTTTTGTTTGGAAACTGTACAATGGAACTACCAAACATGCGGAGGACGGTATGACGACGGGTCAGAAAATTTATGAATGCAGAAAAAAAGCGGGCATGACGCAGGAGGAGCTTGCGGATCGGCTTGGTGTATCGCGGCAGGCGGTCTCTAAGTGGGAGTCGGATATGGCGTTCCCCGAGACGGAGAAGATTTTAGAGCTTTGCAAGCTGTTTTCTCTCTCCGCCGACGAGCTCCTATTCGGGCAGGCGCAGGCGGAAGAAAGCCAGTCGCAGCCGGTACAGGAGGATAGTTTGCGCGGGGTCCTCATTCGCCATGCAGGAAATCTCCATTACGAATATATTTCCAAAACCAAGGTGTTCGGACTGCCGCTCGTGCACGTCAACATCGGGCTTGGTATGTATCGCGCAAAGGGGATCTTTGCGATCGGCAATATCGCAACGGGCTTTGTCTCGCTGGGATTTTTATCGGTGGGGCTTCGGTCGTTCGGCTTGCTCGCGCTCGGACGTCTCGCGTTCCGAACGGTTGCAATAGGTTAGCTTTTAGGGGCAGGTGCGGTCGGGGTCGGTGCGCTTGCCTTCGGCGGCGTTGCAATCGGCGTGATGAGTTTCGGCGGGCTTGCGATCGGCGATATCGCCGTGGGCGGCGCGGCGGTCGGGCGGTATGCGATGGGCGACTGGGCGAGCGGATACCTCGCCGTCGGAAGATCGCACGCGACGGGCGAGAACGCCTTTCTCGTGCCCGATATGCTCGCGGAGCTTCAAGTATTCTGCGATAAGTACGTCGGCGGCTGGTTGGGGAGTTTTATTCAGAACGTTGCGAAATCGCTCGGATAAGCCGTTGACGAACGCGCGGTAAGGGAGTATAATAGAAAGCAGAATACTTCATACGGAGTTGCCCTTACGCAGATGAAAGTGGGAATTTCTACGGCGTCGCTGTTCTTGAAAGAGGACAACGAGAACGCCGTCAAACTGTTAAACGAATGGAATATCGATTGCGCAGAGGTGTTTCTGACCTCGTTCAGCGAATACGAGCCCGCGTTTGCGGAGGAGCTGAAAGCGCGCAAGGGAAACTTAGACGTATATTCCGTGCACGATCTGAATACGCAGTTCGAGCCGCAGCTGTATGCGGCGCATCCGCGCGTCAAGGCGGACGCGTTCTCCTGGCTTGCAAAGGTCATGCAGGCGGCGAAGATTTTGGGAGCGAAGCACTACACCTTTCACGGGATCGCGCGGATCAAACGGACGTTTCAGGAAAATTTGCCCCTTGCTGCGGAGCGCACGCGGGAGATCAGTGAGTTCTGTAAGCAGTACGGCGTACAGCTTTCGTATGAGAACGTGGAGTGGGCGCTCGTCAATCGCCCCGAGGTGTTCCCCGTTCTGAAGGAGCGCTGTCCGTATCTCGGCGCGGTGCTCGATATCAAGCAGGCGCGCATTTCGGGCTACGACTACCGCGACTATCTGAAAGCGATGGGGCGTAGCATTACCCACGTCCACGTGAGCGATATTGCGGCGGACGGAAAAATGTGTCTGCCGGGGAAGGGCACGTTCGATTTCGACGAGCTGTTTTCCCGCCTTCAAGACGTCGGGTTTACGGGCGCGGTGCTCATCGAGAACTATGCAAAGGACTTTGATAAGACTCAGGAGCTGAAAGAGAGCTATCTCTTTCTGAAAGATAAAATCGCTAAGTACGCCTGAAAAAATCATTTTCAGAAAAAAGTAAAATTTTACCGAAAATACGGCGAGAAAAAATTGACAAGCGGCAATCTGTCTGCTATAATAATCGGGTAATTAAGTGCCGAGGGCGAAGGAGGGTAGAAAAGAATGTCCACGATCAAAGTCGGAGAAAACGAAAATCTTGAGAGTGCACTGCGCCGCTTTAAGAGAAAGTGCTCGCGCGACGGCATCATCGGTGATCTCAGCAAAACGGAGTTCTACGAGAACCCTTCCGTCAAGAAGAGAAAGAAGGCCGAG
>CAMWQK010000045.1 GCA_947176445.1 uncultured Clostridia bacterium
TTTTTATTTACAAACCCCCCGAGCTGCCTCCCCCGACCCCGGCCCCGCCGAACGTAGACGTCGACACACCGCCGGTCCCCGATATAAACGACTCGTATCCGTTGTTGCGGTAGGGCGCGGAGATCTCGCCGATAAAGTCGCTGTCTTTCAGATTAGCGGGATCGTAGGAAATCAGAGCGTCACCGGTGAACATGTCGCCGACGGCGTCGGGTGCGCGGTTGAACAGCGCAAACTGCATATACGCCGCCTGCGGGGAAACGACCTCTATGATCGTTTCGGTATCGGTAATCGGGTAGTAATCCCCTTCGATGTGCATCTTCATCGCCTCGTTGATAGCAACGAAGTTCGTCCAAGGCATCCATTCGATCTGAGCGCCTTCACCGGGCAATCCCATGCGATACGCTAAGTATTTGCCCTCTTCTTCGAGTTTGAGTGCACCCTTATTCTCGCAGGAGATCGTCAGCTTTAAGTCAATGCCCTGATCTTCCGTCTCCGTGTATTCGCCCTCGATCACCATGCCGTTATCGTCGGTGTCCGTCCCGTAGTCGTAGGGCTTGAGCGCGGGATAGCGCAGCTCGTAGCCCGAAGTCGAAACGACTCTGTCTTCGACATGCGTATTGAACATGCTCTGTGCGCCGACGAGCAACCACTCTTCGCGGTTTATTCCCGTAGCGTTGTACGTTACGTCAACGCCGTACCACATACCCTCTACCTCTACGGCGTTCCACATGTGCGGCTGATAATTCCCGTCGCCCTTTCCGTCGACCGCGCCTGCAATGCACGCGCAGGGAATGCCGAGCCGATCCATGACCGCCTTGAAGCTCTTTGCGTAGCCTTCGCATACGGACTCGCGGTTGACGAGCGCGCCGTAGGAAGTGTATACGAACGCCGCCTTCGGCGTATCGACGTTTTTATCGCCCTGCACTTCCGTGCCGTAGCCGTAGTTCGTGTGCGACGCGATGTATCCGTTTACGTAGGCGATCTGTGCAGTGACACTGCTCAGCTTTTTCGCCTCGTCAACGATGGTCTTTAACTGACTTTCGTATTCCTGAATTGCGGCATTCACAGCCGTTTCGGAATTGAGATTTCCTCTGTACGTCGTCAGAACTCTGCTCGAATCGAGGTACGCAACGTACTTCTCCTCTTTCAGACCCGCACTGATGGACGTTGCAAAGACGTCGGCATAGAACAGATCGGGGTGATCCATATAGTATGCGTCGCGTCCCGCACCGTAAGACCTTGCGAGTCTGTTATTGTCGAGCCCGCTCACGTACGCCTTCACCTGCTCCTCGGTCGCAACGCCGTTTTCAACCAGATCGTACTCGATCGTGCCCTTCTTGAATGCGCCGTCGCTTTCCAGCTTTTCAAACGCATCGTAAAAGTTTTTGGCAAGCTGATCGTTCGAAAGCTGCCCGTAGTAGTACTTTGCAGTGTCGTTTGCCGCAGATACCGCGGAAGTACGCCCGAAAAGCGCCGCAAACAGACCGGCAAACAGCGAGAGCACAAGCATTGCCGCCATCCACAAAACCGCAGAACTCTTTGTCCGTAATTTCATAACTTCTCCGATAAATTTTTTTACCGTCGCGTACAGTTACTGCATCGACGGTTTCTTTTTTTCATTATACTCGTTTGTGAAGGAATATGCAAGTTTTTCACGGCTAAAACGTGCATTTTTATCCGTCAGAAAACCGTTTCGGCATTTCAAATACCGACGGCGCTATTGCCGCCGTTTCTCCCGTAGCACAATCAAAAAGCGACCGCTATCCCCGCAGTCGCTTAAATATATTTATTTTTGGGAACGTACATCTTCACCTTGCCGCGGACTGCCTCGATCTTGATATTGCCGCGAATGCCCTCTTCTCCGTCGAAGTCCCAGACGACGTTCTCTTCCGTCTTGATATCGATCTTCTCCCCGCGCAGGAATACGACGTCCTTCTTCTTGATCCTGCACCCGAAGAGTAATACGGACGCAACCGAAAAATACGCGCCTATCTTGCGGAAAAATCCCGGTTTTCGAACCTGCTTGATGATGACCGCTTCGAGATTTCCGTCCTGCATGCTCCCCGCTCTGTTGATGGGAAAGCCCGCCACCGAGCGTCCGTTTAAGACGAGCACGAGCACGGCGTGCGTATCGATCTTCTGATCGCCGCACTCCGCCTCGACGCGGAAAATATCCAGCTTCATATTGTGCTTCAAGCCCTCGACGGCATAGGCAAGCGCGCCGAACGCCCGCTTCGAGGACTGCGACGTCGTATAAGTTGCGCTCGTGAACGCCCCCGCCGCCGCAATGTACATGGCGTAATTCGCACCGTTGACCGACATACAGTCGAGCCTCTGCGAATACCCGCGCCTGATCACCTTCAACGCGCCCTTAATCGAGCGCGGAATGTGCAGAGAGCGCGCAACGTCGTTCACCGTTCCCGCGGGAATATAGCCGAGCTGAACGTCGCTGTTGTTGAGCCCCTGCAACACGTTGTTGAACGTTCCGTCCCCGCCCGCAAAGATGACGGCGTCGAAGACTTCCGCACTCGCACGCACCTTGCGTTCGAGATCCTCCGCACCGCGCGCAGCGCAGACGACGACCTCGTCGAAGCATTTACCGAGCTCCCTCTGAATGAGCGGAAGTTTCTTCTGAACTTTTCCTTTGCCGCTGTTTGGATTGTAAAGGAAAATACATCGCATATCTGTATTATATACGATGTATTTCCGTTTGACAAGTATGAATATGTAATTTTTTATAAAAAATTGACGCCACTTGCGCTTTTATGAGAAGCACTGCCCCATGTTGAGTACGGAAAAGCACAGCTGTACCTGCAAATAGCGCAGATCCTTCGCAAAGAGAATGCCCGAGGCGATCTCCTTGCCCTTGCGCTCCGCCCTTACAAGCTCCGCATTCCACGCGTCGTACATAGTTCCCGCCGCAGCGTTGTCTTCCCGCAAGCCCTTTAATACTTTCAAAATACCGTTGAGAGCCGCCCGCGCCTCGTCCTGCCCGCACTCCGTCCGCTCCAACGCGTTCGCTGTGTCGTATAATATGAGCGCGCACGTCTCGACCGTCTGCGCGTTCGAGCGGATGCGATTCTTCTCTTCCGCCATGCTGCCGTTGAGCGGAATGTCCTCGGAGCTTCGCTTCATGATCTGCGTCTCGATCCCCTTTTCGCTCAACCCGTCCTGCACGGAGTGCGCCGCCGTCTCGGTAAAATAGCAGGCGAGCACGACTGCGCTCCCGTCCTCGATGAGATACCCCGCCCCGCCAGAGAAATACACCTCGCCCGCACCCGCCGAAGCGGTCGTATCCTCGCACGAGCGGACGAGAAAATAGTAGCTTGTATCGCGGGAGAGCGTCTCCGCCGCCTGACCGTTCCACCAGAAGATCCCGACGAACAGACAGACGGAGAACACGAACACCAGAACGGCGGCAAAAAAAATGCCGCCGCGCCCCCTTCGCCTTGTGTACCTGTGCGTATAGTCAACCATAGTACATTATATGAAGGGTGCGGGCGGTTGTATTCTGTTAAGGAAGCCGTTTTTTGAGGCGAATGAGCTCGATAAAGATCTTCGCGGTCACGTAGGCGTCGTCGTAGGCGCGGTGGTGATTGAAGGTAAACCCGAAGTGGTCGGCGACCGTGTTGAGCTTGTAGTTGCTCAACCGCAGCTGCTCCTGCGCGAGCGTGAGCGTATCGAGCTGCCGCTGCTCGAACAGGTACCCTTCCTGCTCGCCGTAATAGCGGATAAACTTATAGTCGAACTGCACGTTGTGCCCCACGAGGATACAGCCGTCGGAGAATTTACGGAAATCGGCAACGACGTCCTCGATCTGAGGCGCGCCGACGAGCATTTCGTCGCTGATCCCCGTCAGATTGACGATCTCCGCGCTCAACCGCACGGGACAGGCGACGAAGCTCGAAAACTTTTCCACGATCCTTCCGCCCCTGATCTTGACTGCGCCGATCTCGATGATGCGATCCATCAATCCGCTCACGGGCGCGGTGTTTAAGCCCGTCGTCTCCAAGTCGAACACGACGAAATTTTCTTTGATAAAATCCTCGGGAAGCGGCGTTCCGCCGAACAGTGTCGTCTGCACGTAGTCGTTCTCGGGCTGAGGAAATACCGCCGTATACTTTGCGGGTGCGGGACGGGACGGTCGCGCCTCCCACACGTAGTCCTTGGGCGGCTGACCGTAATCGACGGAGCGCGTGCGGAACCCGTATCCCCCGTTGTACGCCTCATAGTCTCCCGAAAGACAGATCTGATCCCCCTGTTTTAGCCCGCGGATCTTCTCCACCGTCGCCTTTTTAGAGAAATATGCTGTCCGTATCTGTCCGCTGCCGTCTTCAATGGAGATGGAGAACCACGGCTTGCCGTTCTTCGTCTCCCGCTCCTCGATGTAGGTGAGCTTACCGCAGACGCAGGTATTCGTCTCCCCGCCTTTGAGATCGGCGATGTAGACCGCATACTCGGGCTTTCCGCCGTCGATCGCGTCGTACTCCGCAATCTTGAAACAGCGGGGCGCAACGATAAGTTCGGGCGGAGGCGGAGCTTCATGCTCGATCTCCCCCTTTGCCTTTTCCTTGAATTTGAGACTGCCCGCCCATGCGCCGCAAAAGCTCTTTTGCAGCTCTTCGCTGACGCTGTCTAAAATGTGCCCCGACGAGAACTGCTTGCTCTCCGTCGTGTCCGCACCGATACAGAACCTTCCGCCGCTCCTGTCGCACGCAACTTCGATGTCCTGTGGCGATACGAACGCGGCAGCTGCGGGAAAGCGCGTCTTCAAAATATCCGCGATCGCCTTTCGCACCGTCTCCTCATCGGGAACTGACTTTTTGAGATCGACTTCCGCCGTAAAGCCCGCGGGCACGTAGCGCGCGGAGACCTCTTTCGCGTAAAAGATATCCTCTTCCGCATACGTACAATCGGTGACGAGATGAAAGGTCGCCTTCGTTCCCGACACCGTTATATTTTTCAGCACCGCGCGACTAAGGGCGGTAACTTTCCGAATTTCTTCCAGATACTGTTTACTCTTCATGTTATTTTCCGATCAGCTCGTTAAGCCGCGCAAAGAAGGCACTCTCCGCGTCCTTTGCCTCCACGCGCTCGTTCTCCTTCCCCTTTTGCATGATGACGCAGTAATTTTTCCCGCCGGCGATGCCGAGATCGCAGTCCCGCGCTTCGCCCCGACCGTTGACAACGCCGCCCATCACGGCGATTTTAAGTTGCTTGCGCAGCGGCTTTACGTACCGCGCCACCTTCTCCGCAAGCGCCATGCAGTCGTATTCGCACCGCCCGCAGGTCGGACAGGAGACGACCTCCACATAGTCCTTTTGCAGTCCGCATGCGCGCAGAATGTCGTACGCGGCGTACACCTCTTCCACGGGGTCGGCGGTGAGCGAGACGCGAATGGTATCGCCGATCCCTTTCAGGAGGAGCGAGCCGATCCCCACGCTGCTCTTGATGATGCCCGTCTCCCGCGTGCCCGCCTCTGTCACCCCGACGTGCAGCGGATAGTCCGTCCTCTTTGCAAGCAGCTCGTATGCCTCCACCGTGAGCGGCACGTCCGATGCCTTGACCGAGATGACGATATCGTTCACACCGTGTTTTTCGAGAAGCGAGACGTTATAGAGCGCGCTCTCGACGAGCGCGTTCGCGCTCCTGCCGTACTTTTCGAAGAACTTCGGCTCGATACTGCCCGTATTCGCCCCCACGCGCACGGGAATATGATGTGCCTTGACGCAGTCCGCAACGAGCGCGATCTCCTTTTCCCCGCCGATGTTGCCGGGATTGATGCGCAGCTTATCCGCCCCCGCCTCGACCGCAAGCACGGCGATCTTGGGCGAAAAATGCACGTCGGCAAGGATGGGAATGTGAATTTTCTGCTTGACGGAAAAAATCGCCCGCGCGTCCGCCTCATCCGAAGCGGCAACGCGTGCAATTTCACATCCTGCCTGTTCCAGCATTAAAATTTGCTCCGCCGCTTTTTCCGCGTCGGAGTTTTTTACCGTCGTCATGCTCTGCACGACAACGTGACCGCCGCCGAGGACGACCCCGCCGACGCTGACTTGTTTTTTCATACGACACCCAAGGATTATTTATTGTTCTAGCGCATCAGGTTCTGCATATCCGCCATGAAAGAAGGACAATCATTTAGGGAGCGATAGACGGAGGCATAGCGCACGTACGCAACCTCGTCGAGCTGCTTCAAGCCCTCCATCACCATCTCGCCGATCTGCTTGGACGAGATCTCCTGCTCCATCGAGTTGTAGACCTTCTTCGCAACCTCGTCGACGAGCGCGTCGATCTTTTCAAGCGGAACGGGGCGTTTTTCGCAAGACTTGATGATCCCGCGCTTGATCTTCCCCACGTCGAACGCCTGACGGTTTCCGTCCGTCTTGACGACGAGAATGGGCGAAAATTCAATCGTCTCGTAAGTGGTAAATCTTCTGCCGCACCCCATACACTCACGGCGGCGACGAATGGTCGTATCGTCGTCGGCAGAGCGCGAGTCGATCACCTTGCTTTCCGTACAGTTGCAATACATACAGCGCATATCCAGAGTACTCCTTCGCTTGTTTTCAACCTTGATTATATCATATCGGCGCGAAAATGTAAAGGGAAATTTTTCATTCGCAAAAAATAAACCTTCCCCCGCTACTGCGAAGGAAGGTTTACTGCAATATTTCAGCCGCGATTACAGGAGCAAGTATTGCATCCGCATCCGCAGCCGCTCACGCTCACGAGCGCATACTGGCGCGCATAGTATGAATCGCTCGTTACGCAGTCGTTGCCTCTGTTGCATCCACAGCCGCAGCCATTGCGGGACGAACCGTTCCAGCCGTTGTTTCCGCCGCCTCCGAAGACGATCCCCTAAAAGCAGTTACAGACACAACAAGTGAAGAAAAAGACGAAGCCGA
>CAMWQK010000046.1 GCA_947176445.1 uncultured Clostridia bacterium
CGCTCACAGCCGCTTCCAACAGCACCTCTTCGCTCATAGCGGGCGTGGGAAGTTCCCCACCCGTATTGCGGTTGATCTTGTTCCACTTGGGTCTGCTGAATACGCCGAGCGCCATCGTCACGCAGTACACGACGGTGAACGCGGGGAAGAGCAACACGCCCGAAAAGAGTTCGCGCCTCTTCTTCGCGCCCATCTTCTTATAGTCGCACAGCACGAGGACAAACCCCTGCAACAGTCCCGCAAAGATAAACAGGAACAGGAGCGCCGCGCCGACGATAATGAGCAGCTGCCATAGTCCGGGACCGACCAGCCCCACCGCCGCCATTGCCTCGTTTGTAAAATATCCGTTCACGCCGAGGTATACGCCCGCGTAGATATAGTAACCGGGCAGCCAAGTACACAGAATGACGCAGATGAGCATAAACGCGTACGTTAAAATCTGTTCGATAAAGGAGAAACGGAACTGCCTGAGCGTATTCCACAACATGGGCAGGGTGTAGCGACCGAGCAGCCGCACGTTGCCCGAAGCAATGCGCTTGTTGCGATTGAGCGTATCGCGGAAAGAAGAAGGCAGATCCTCATACACGACCGCGTCCTCTACGAAGTGGCAGCGGTATCCGTCGAGCATGCGCTTGAAGCAGAACTCCGTGTCCTCGCAGATACTCTTCGTATCGTACCCGCCGATCTCCTTGATGATCTTCATCGCGGTGAGCGAGCCTGGACCGTTGACGTGCGCGTCGATATGCAGCCGCTCGCGAACGCGGCTGGAAAAGCGCGAATCGAAGATATAATAGAGCCCGCACGCCGTCGTAAAGTGATTCTGCGTCATATTCAGCGCCGACTCGTACGGGCGCGCGATCTGCACACCGCTCGAATACGCGTCGTTCATGAGCGAGAAGAACTCGTCGTTGATATGGTTGTCCGCATCGAGACGAATGGAGAAATCGTACTCGATCCCCGTCTCCAAAATCTTATCATAGATATGTTTGAGCGCATATGAAACCCGTCTGTGCGAAGGATCGGGGTCGTTGAGTTCGAACACCGTCGCACCTGCACAGCGGGCGCGCTCCGCCGTCTTATCGTCGCAGTTGTGCGCAACGACGTACACGTCGAACAGCTCGCGCGGATACGTCTGCTTGTCGAAGAGCAGTTTTACGGTATCGTAGATGACGTCCTCCTCGTTGTGTGCGGGAATGACGACGCAGATACGGTGCAGTTTATCGCTCTTCTTGAACTTTTTCTTCGGAAGCCACGAGAGCAGCATATATAAAAACTGCAATATGAACGGGATTCCGATGCAAATCAGCACGACGTTGTTGATCTGCGTAAGCACGTTATAGAGTGTTTCGTGCCAAGCCATAAAAATGTTCCTCTCCGATTATTTTATGCTATATGAGATTATAAAATACTTTCCATATCATGTCAAGTATTCTTGCGATTTAGCTAAGAACGAACTTCGCGCGGTAGATGGGCAGTCCCTGCCCCGCGAACTGCGCCTCGTACTCGGTGACGATATTGTCCTCTGCGTACTTGCTATGATGAAGATCGCGCGTGACCTCGCTCACGGTAAATCCGTGCTCTTCGAACTTTTCCAAGGAATAGTCGAAGAACTGCTCGCTGTCCGTCTTCTGAATGACGGTGCCCCCGTCTTTTAACAGCTTCCGATAGATGGTAAGAAAGCGCGGCGACGTGAGCCGCTGTTTCTCCCGCCCCTTCTCGGGCAACGGCGTGGAGAAATTCAGATAGATCGTTTCGATACTCTTCTCGCCAATATAGCAGGGAAGCGTCTCTGCCGGAATGTTGAGAAAGCGGATATTCGTAAGCCCCGCTTCCTTCACGCCCTCCATCGCGGTGAGCACGACGTTAGAGCATACCTCTACCGCAAGAAAGTTGATCTCCGGATTGCGCCGCGCGATCTCCCTGATAAACCCGCCGTTGCCGCAGCCGATTTCAAGGTGCACGGGATTGTTGTTGCCGAACGTCTGAAACGCGTCGATGAGGGCGCGGTAGTTCTCCGCCGCCTCCTTTAAGTTGAGGCAGGGGCGCCCCCGCGCAATCAGAATATCCGCGCACTCCTGCATGCGCGGCTCTAAGTTGCGCTTTCTACGCATTCGCATTCTTATTTACTCCCCGTAGAGCCGAAGCCGCCCTCGCCGCGGACGGTATCCGAAAGCTCGCTCGCCTCGGCAAACTCCGCAACGTAGTAGGGCGCGATGACGAGCTGCGCAATGCGATCGCCCGCCGTAACTGTGCGTGTCTCTTTTCCGTGATTGTGGAGCGCGACCATGACCTCCCCGCGATAGTCGCAGTCAATCACCCCCACCTTGTTGGCGGGTGCCAAATCCTGCTTGCAGGAAAGTCCGCTGCGCGCATACACCAGCCCGACCATACCGATGGGAAGCTCCATCGCAATGCCCGTATGGATAAAGCGCGTCTCCCCCGCGGGAACCTCTGCCCCCTCTGCGGCATACAGATCCGCGCCTGCGGAATACTGCGAGCCGTACGTCGGCAGATGTGCGTTGTCCACTAATTTTTTCACGTTTACTTTCATATGAATTTCTCCGATTATTTATTGTTAAGATTGCCGAATGCTTCGGCATTGTTCGAGATTACCATACCGACGGTTGGGCAGCCGTTCATGCCCTCACAGTCGCCGCAGGTTTCGAGCGCCTTACCGAGCGCACACTGTCTGATCGGGCAAAGACTGTCGCAAAACGGCGTCTTTACTCCGTCTAAGCGGCAGCCCTCGCAGTTGATCATTTCGGGTGTGATCTCTACACCGTTCAGTTCCGACCAGAGACGAGCAACCTCTTCGCGCAAAGCATTATCGTTATCGAGCGTCGCTTTTCTCGCATCGCATTTCTCGCAATCAAGTCCGCAATATGCAATCAGCTTTTTCATCGTCTGTATTTCCTTCATTCAAATGATAAATTAAAATTAATTACTCTGATTTCTCCAAAGCAAATGAAAAACTGCCTTCTTTGCATTTACCGTCCGATTCAATGATTATGTAAATAGTATTATTGCTTGTAAATTCTTCGGTTTTTCCTTCAACAGAACCGTCGGCTCCGATATCAAACAAGTGTAGTTTTTCACCATTGACATCATAGTAAACTTTTATATTTCCTTCTTCCAACGTTGCATTATAAGTAATTACCTTGTCGTTACCTGTGTAATTAAATTTTATTACGTACGTTCCGCTGAAAGTACTGAATGAAACCGACGCTTCACTCGATGTGTTTTGACTTACTATCGCCGTTGAACTGTAATGACTTGCATATTTATCTCCGCAAGCAGATAACGCAAAACACAGGACCAACGTTACAACTGTAATAATGACGCTCGCAAATTTTTTCATAAATCCCTCCATGAGATTACTGTTTATCATAGTTGTATTATATCAAAACCAAATAAAAAAAGCAAGGATAAAATTTACTTATCCTTGCCTTTCTTGCCTTTTCTTTAAGCCGTCTTTTTATATACCACGCGGGGACGCGCGCCATTATCGACGCAATCCTTGGTGATGATGACTTCTTCGATGTTCTTTTCGGAGGGGATATCGTACATGACGTCCGTCATCAGCCCTTCGATGATCGTGCGAAGTCCTCTCGCACCCGTCTTTAAGCGGATCGCCGTGTTTGCGATCTCACGAACCGCTTCGTCCTCGACGGTGAGCTTTACCCCGTCGAGCCCGACGAGCTTTTGATACTGCTTGATGATCGCGTTTCTCGGCTTGGTGAGAATGCTAACGAGCGCCGCTTCGTCGAGCGGGCTCAGATTGACCACGATGGGAAGTCTGCCGACGAACTCGGGAATCAAGCCGAACTTCGTCAGATCCTGCGGCTTCACGTCGTCGAGAAGGGTGTAGTCCACCTCGTTCTCGCCGAGCTTCACCTTGCCGCCGAATCCGAGACCCGAATCGTCCGTCCGCGCGCCGACGATCTTGTCGAGCCCGACAAACGCGCCGCCGCAGATGAAGAGAATATTCGTCGTATCGATGCGCATGCAGTCCTGCTGAGGGTGCTTCCTGCCCCCCTGCGGCGGCACGTTGGCAACCGTACTCTCGATGATTTTGAGAAGCGCCTGCTGAACGCCCTCGCCCGAGACGTCGCGCGTGATGGAGACGTTCTCGCTCTTTCTTGCGATCTTATCGATCTCGTCGATATAGATAATGCCGCGCTGTGCGCGCTCGATATCGTAATCGGCGTTCTGAATGAGCTTCAAGAGAATGTTCTCGACGTCCTCGCCGACGTAACCGGCTTCCGTGAGCGTCGTTGCGTCGCTCGTTGCAAACGGTACGTTCAAAATCTTCGCAAGCGTGCGGGCAAGCAGCGTCTTGCCGCTCCCCGTAGGTCCGAGCAGGAGAATGTTGCTCTTTTCGATCTCCACCTCTTCGCTCTTCCCCGCCGCGATCGCATTGATGCGCTTGTAGTGGTTATACACCGCAACGGAGAGCACCTTTTTCGCCTTGTCCTGACCGACGATGTACTGATCGAGCGCCTCTTTGATCTCCGCGGGCTTTTTCAAGGGAACCTGCTCGGTGGGCGCCGAGGGCATTTTGCCGAGCATATCCTTGCACAGCTCCACGCACTCGTCGCAAATATAGATGCCGTCCGGCCCTGCGATGAGTTTTTTTACCTTGGATTTTTCCTTTCCGCAGAAAGAACAGGTAGGTTCGTATTTATCCATCCATTACTCCGTTAACGCTTTACATAGACCTTGTCGATGAGCCCGTATTCGCACGCCTCGTCGGCAGAGAGATAGTTATCCCGATCGGTGTCGCGGGCGATCTCCTCGACGGACTTGCCCGTGTTGGCGGCGAGAATTGCCGTCATCTTCGCCTTGATGCGAAGAATGTGCTCCGCCTGAATTTTAATGTCGCTCGCCTGACCCTGCGCACCGCCGAGGGGCTGATGGATCATGATCTCGCTGTTCTTCAAAGCGTAGCGCTTGCTCTTGGTGCCTGCCGCAAGCAGGAACGCACCCATGGACGCCGCGAGACCGATACAGATCGTCGAAACGTCGCACTTGATATAATTCATCGTATCGTAGATCGCCATGCCCGCAGAAACCGAGCCGCCCGGGCTGTTGATATACAGACTGATATCCTTGGTAGGATCCTTGCCTTCGAGGTAGATGAGCTGTGCGACGACGGTGTTTGCGACCGCGTCGTCGATCTCACCGCTCAAAAAGATAATTCTGTCCTCGAGCAGACGGGAATAGAGGTCATAGCTTCTCTCCCCGCCCGACGTACGCTCCACGACGTAGGGAACGAGTACGTTCTTTGTCATATCGACTTCACCTCTTTAACCATTTCGTTATTTGCCTTTAAGAACTCGAACAGCTTGGTGACCTTGATGTCGCTGTCGATGTACTCCACCTGACGGGGATCGATCGTCTTCTTATACTCCGCCGCCTCTTTGCCGACGCTCTTCGCCTGCTCTTCGATCTTCGCATCGATCTCTTCCTTGGTCGCGGTGATGTTCTCGACCTTTACGATCTTCTCAACGATGAGCTGTTGAAGGACGGTGTTTCTTGCGTCCTCTTCAAAGTTCTTCTTGTATTCCTCACGGCTCGAACCGATGTATTTGAGATAGTCATCGAGCTTGATGCCCTGATACATGAGGTTGTATTCCATTCTGCGCAGCGACTGCTCTTCCTGTCTATCGATCATCGCCTCGGGGATCTCCGCCTTCGCGCCCTTTGCGATCGCGGTAACGATGGAGTTCTCCGTCTCGTTGCGCGAACGGTTCTCCGCGTTCTTTACGAGGCGCTCTTTCACCTTGGCGCGGTATGCATCCATCGTGTCGCTCCCCATCTTCTTTGCGAACTCGTCGTTGAGTTCGGGCAAAACTTTCCCCTGAATGCCGTGAAGGGTCACGGCGAATACGGCGGGCTTACCTTTCAGATCGTCTACCTGATAATCGTCGGGGAAGGTGACGGTAACGTCCTTGCTCTCGCCGATCTTCATGCCGACGACCTGCTCCTCAAATCCGGGAATGAACTGGTGGGAGCCGAGCGTCAGATCTTACTTATCCGCGATACCGCCCTCGAACACCTTGCCGTTCAGAGTGCCCTTGAAGTCGATGTTCACGGTATCGCCGTCCTTTGCGGGGCGGTCGGTGACCGCGACCTTCTCGGCAATGCGCTCGCGCGTTGCCTCGATGTCCTTATTCACTGATTCGTCCGTAACAGTATACTCATACTCGGTGATTTTTATACCCTTGTATTTTTCGATTTCAACGTCGGGCTTTACGGGCACCTGTGCGACGAGCACGACCTGCTTATCCGAAATATCCTCAACGGAGAGTGCGGGATCGCCGACTTCCGTAAAGTTCTCCTTCTCCTTTGCGAGGATTGCGCCGTAGTGCTCCCCGAACAGCAAATTGAGTGCATCTTCATAGAAGAGCCCTTTTCCGTAGTACATTTCGAGAATGTGCTTGGGAACTTTGCCCTTGCGGAAGCCGTTGACGGCGTACTTCTTTCTGTTCTGAACGTACGCTTTGTCGTTCGCGGCGGTCCATTCGTCGGGCGTGAAGGTGATGGTGATCTTCATGGTGCTCTTTTCAGCGGGTGCAACTGTATACTTCATAATACTATCTCCTGTAACGCTTGTTTTCGTTCAACGTATATTTTAGCATATCGGCTCGGAAAAGAAAAGCGTTTTTATTTACAATTTCTTTTTTTTAGGCTATAATAATTTCGATGAATTTGTTTTCAAAGCGACGAAAACAAATTCATCGAGGAAATATACTTTTTTTGCTGAGCTTAGGTTATTGT
>CAMWQK010000047.1 GCA_947176445.1 uncultured Clostridia bacterium
GTAGGTATCGACGACGATCTTTCTGCCCGTCAGCCCCGAATCCCCCTCCGGTCCGCCGATCAGAAATCTGCCCGTCGGATTGATGTAGTATTTCGTGTCTTTGTCGAGAAGCTCCGCGGGAATGACCGCGCCGATGACGTACTTTTTCACGTCCGCTGCGATCTGCTCCTGCGAGACCACCTCGTCGTGCTGGGTGGAGACGACGACCGTATCCACACGGACGGGCGTTCTCCCCTCGTATTCGACGGTCACCTGCGTCTTTCCGTCGGGACGCAGGTACGTCAGCGTGCCGTTCTTTCTCAGCTCCGTCAAGCGGTATGCGAGCCTGTGCGCCAGCACGATGGGCAGGGGCATCAGCTCCTTTGTCTCGCGGCAGGCATAGCCGAACATCATGCCCTGATCGCCCGCGCCGAGAAGATCGAGCGCGTCGCCGCCCGACTTCTTTTCGAGCGAGGAATCCACGCCGAGCGCAATATCCGCGCTCTGCCCGTGAATGAGTTCGATGATCTTGCATTTATCTGCGGCAAACTCGCCCGAGGTATAGCCGATTTCGCGAATGACCGAGCGGGCAATTTTTTCGTAATCTACTTTCGCATTGCTGCGCATTTCCCCCGTGATGAAGAGGGTATTGTATGCCGCACAGCATTCGATCGCCGCACGCGCATGATTGTCCTGCTTCAAAAGCTCGTCTAAAATCCCGTCCGAAATGCGGTCGCACACCTTGTCGGGATGCCCTTCCGTCACGCTCTCGCTTGTAAAAAATCTTCTCATAACTTTGTCCTTTCACGTAATCCACCATATTATAATCCCCGCGCGGAAAAATGTCAAATGCTTTTTCATATGCCGCCCGATTTTCGCCGAGATACTTTCCCGCTTCAAAGAGGTTGCTTTTCTTTTTCCGAAATGGTATAATTTTTTTATGAACTGTCATCTTTGCCCCGTTCAATGCGGCGTTGACCGTAGCAAGAGCGCGGGGCGATGCGGCGCAAAGTCGCTCACAATCGCAAAGGCGTATCTGCACCCCTATGAAGAGCCGCCCATCTCCTTTCAGAAAGGCAGCGGCACGATCTTCTTCTGCGGGTGCAACCTTCGGTGCATGTTCTGCCAGAACTTTGAACTCTCCCGCGTGCAGCGGGGCAAGGACATTACGGTAATGGAGCTCGTCTCAATTATGAAAGAGCTTGAAGAGCGCGGCGCGGAGAACATCAGCTTTGTAACGCCCGACCACGTCTCCCACCTCATTAAGGGCGCGCTCGAGGAGTACAGACCGCAAATCCCCGTCGTATACAATTCGAGCGGATACTGCACCGTATCCGCCCTTGAAGAGATTGACCCCTATATCGATATCTATCTGCCCGATTTGAAGTTCGTCTCCCCGCTGCTTGCAAAGCGGTACACGGGGCGGGAGGACTACTTCAAAGCGGCGAGCGAGGCGATCAAATTTATGGCAAAAAAGCCCGTCGTCTTTCGCGAGGACGGGAAAATGCTCTCCGGCATTCTTGTGCGCCACCTCATTCTCCCCGGTTGCACGTCGGACAGTATGAAGGCGCTGGATTTTTTGAAGGAGACGCTCCCCGAGGACGCGCCCCTCTCGCTCATGCGCCAGTATACGCCCATGGGCGAAATTGCGGATTTTCCCGAGCTCAACCGCAAAATCACGGAGCGGGAGTATCGGCGTGTGCTTGATTATGCGGAAATGCTCGGCTTTTCCACCCTGTACACGCAGGAAAAGGAGAGCGCGGACGAGAAATTTATTCCGCAGTGGGAGTTTTAGTTCAGCCAGTCGTCTTTGAGTTTGACGAGCTCTTTGGTGAGCTTTCCGCTCTCCTGCGGGCTTGCGCCCTTGAGCTTTTCCTCTAAGATGCGAATGGCTTCGAGTTGTTTGCTCTTTTTCATACCCACAGTATTTTTTACGGAGAAAGAAATTATGCTCCTGCAAATGGAAAACGTCAATTTTGCGTACAGCGGAACGCCCGTCCTCACGGGCGTCACGTTTGAGCTGCACGAAAACGAGCGCATCGGGCTGATCGGCGCGAACGGCGAGGGCAAGACCACTCTCATAAAGCTCATGCTCGGGCAGCTCACCGCCGACGAGGGCACGATCACGCGCAAGAGCGGCATCACGATCGGCTACCTCGAACAGAGCGGCGGCTTTACCTCCTCCTCTACCGTATACGGCGCGATGGAAGAGGTGTTCGCCCGCGACAGGGAGCTCATTGCCCGTCTGCAAGAGACGCAAAGCGCCATGGCGCACGCAGACGCCGAGGAGCTGCGCATTCTCTCCGCACGCAATGAAAGCCTTCTCAAACAGATCGCCGCGCGCGACAGCTACCACTATGAAGTACGTATTAAGACCGTCCTCAACGGCATGGGGTTTGAAAACTTCTACGACCGCAAGGTAGAGAGTATGTCCGGCGGGGAGAAGACGAAGCTCAAACTCTGTCGGCTGCTCCTCGAACAGCCCGACCTTCTTATTCTCGACGAGCCGACCAACCACCTCGACGTAAAGACGCTCTTCTGGCTCGAGGACTATTTAAGCGCATACAAGGGCGCGCTGTTCGTCGTCTCGCACGACCGCTACTTCCTCGATAAGCTGACGGGGCGCACGCTCGAAATCGAATACGGCAAGCTCGAATCGTACAAAGGCAACTATACGAAGTACCGCGTACTCAAAAAGGAACGCTTTGAAGAGCGGCAGAAGGAATACGAAAAGCAGCAGGAGGAGATCGCGCACCTTTCCGACTACGTGGCGCGCAACCTCGTCCGCGCAACGACGGCGAAGAGCGCGCAATCGCGGGTCAAGCAGCTCGAAAAGATGGAGCGCCTTGCGCCCCCTCCCCCGCCGAGAAAGCCCCCGCACTTCACCTTCACCTATGAGGAAAAACCGCACGAGCGCGTCATCTTCACCGAAAAGTTCGACCTTGTCGCAGGGCAGAAGACGCTCCTTAGTAGCGTGGACTTCACCCTGCTCCGCGGCAAAAAGTGCGCGCTCATCGGCGACAACGGCACGGGCAAGTCCTCCCTTCTCAAATATCTGCTCTCGGGCAGTCCCAAGGTGCAGTTCGGAAAATACGTATCCATCGGCTATTACGATCAGGAGAACGCCGATCTCGATCCCGAGGAGCGCGTGCTCGAAGCGTTCTGGGGCAAGTTCCGCCTACTCTCGCAGACGGACGCCCGCAAAATGCTGGCGGCTGCGGGGCTTGACGCGGACGACGTGTTCAAGACGGTCAAGGAGCTCTCGGGCGGACTTCGGGCAAAGCTCGAACTCGCCATTCTCACCGCAAGGCACGCGAACGCGCTCGTGCTCGACGAGCCGACCAACCACCTCGACCTGCCCTCCCGCGAGGCGCTCGAAGAGGCGCTCGTCGCGTTCGACGGAACGGTGCTCTTCGTCTCGCACGATCGGCGGTTTATCCAGTCGATCGCAAACGAGATCGTCGAGTTAGAGGGCGGAACGCTTCACCGCTTCGAGGGCACATACGAGGAATACCTTGCGCAAAAGCGCACGCCCCCGCCCGAGAAGAAGGAGCAAAAGTCCGCCCCGCGCAATCAGGAGAGCAGTTACCGCTCTAAGGAGGATCGTGCACGCGACGCAAAGAAGAAGGAGAGAATAAAGCAGATCGAAACCCGCCTCGAGCAGCTCGAAGCGGAAGAGGCGGAGGCGAATGAACTGCTTGCTTTGAACGCCGCGGACTTTGCACGCGTGAAGGAGATCACCGCCCGCATGGAGGAGCTGCGCCGCGAATCGGACGCGCTCTATGAGGAATATGAGACGCTCATATAGCGTTCTTCCTCTTCTGGCGGCATTTTCCATAGTTAAAATGTATATAAAAACCTTCAAACGGTTGACATTACTCAATTTTTATCATATAATATGGGCAGAGTTTATGAATAAGGAGACTTTTTTATGAAACACAAGACAAAGAAGATTCTTGCACTTTCGCTTGCCACGATCATGACGAGCGGACTCTTTGTCGTTGCTGCGGTCGGCTGCGGCGACGATAACGACAACGACCCGAACAAAGGCACGGGCACCGTACAGGGCAGCACAAAGGAATCCACCGCCCTTCTCAACAGCATGCTCGCACAGGAGTTCGCAGCACTTTCGGCGGACGTGAATGCGGACATCACCAACACTCAAGAAAGATACGAGTATAACAACGGCACGAAGGGAAAGAAGACCGATTCGGAATCGTACACGATGAATATGGTCGAGACCACGAAGCTGAACCTCAAAGATATGAATGCGGACATCACCGTGAAGATGACTGCGGACAAAGAAGTCGAGGAATGGACCTATGCGTTCCTTCGCAACTTCCACTCCTTTGACTATGACGCTCGTGAAAGCGGCGAAGTCAAAAACTGGAACAGCAACATCACGCTCAATTACGGCGGCTATGCCTTCGACGAGATGGAGCTCGACAATCCCATGCTCGAGGGTCTCCTCGGCGATTCGATGGGCGATGCCTTCGGCGAGGCTTACAGCACGGAGATGAAGGTCTGCACCTACACGCTCACGAAGCTTGCAGATTCCTTCAGCGCTCTTAAAATCGAGAAAGACAAGGCAACCATCGACGTCAACGCAATGGCATACGGCATGGCGACGCAGATCACGGCAGTTCTTAATAAGCTCAACGATAACACCACGGTCGGCGACCTTCTCAAAGAGCCCGCAATCAAGAACATTCTTATGTCCATCACCGAGCTCTTCCCCGTCACCGACGTAAAGGCGGCAATCGACGAAGTCGTCAAGTCCCTTCCCGATGAAGTCAAGGGAATGCTCACCGCAATGCAGATCGACCTTTCGAAGATCTTCGTCGCACCCGACAAGAACAGCACGACCTACGACTACATCTTGAAGATCCTCGGCTCGCAGGAGCTTCTGAACGCAGTCAACAAGGCGCTTCAACAGGCGATCCCGAGCGACAGCGCGATGAGCGGTGCGCCGGTAGGTCTCACCGAGACGTTCGATAAGATGAAGATCAGCACCATTCTTCAAATGACGGGCGCTCCCATCAAGGTCACCGACCTCAAGGATTTCGTGACCCCCTATCTGCAGGGTATCACCAAGACGAACTTCACGCTCAACGACGGCGAGAGCGATACGTTCACGCTCAGCGATGCGTCCATCGTCTATACCCTTTCGGGCAACAAGGTCACGAAGCAGGATATCTCTGCGAAGTTCTCCATGCTGAGCACGAGCTACGGCAACGGTTCCAGCAGCGGCAGCTATATCAGTGAGTACACGACTGCAGGTACGGCAACCGCTACGATCGAGTATTCGGCAACCGAGTATACCCTCGCAGATATCTCCAACTGCAAGACGCAGCAGAGCGCGCACCAGTACGAAAACAACGCAACGTTGGATTCGTGGAGCTTACGGAACTATGGCTACACGGCAAAGCAGAACGTCGTCAACAATAAAGTCGTCAGCATCACGCTGACCGACAGCAAGGGCGCTTCGCAGACGGTTTCCGACGGCGATTACTTCACGTTGGTTCTTAACGGCGAAAGCGTCGAGGCAAACCTTGAGATGCCCTACTCCTCCTACGCTAGTATTTACGTCGAGGGCGAGTACTTTACCTCCCTCAGCCTTGAGTCCACCTACGGCTACTACATGAGCACCGTTAAGAACGTACTCAGCGGCAACAAGGGAACGTTCGTACCCGGAACAAACAACTAAAAAACAGTATTAAAAAAGGCGATCCGAATTTCTCGGATCGCTTTTTTTATGCTTACTTAACATTCTTTTATTCGCCGAGCAGCTCTTTGAGGCATGCCGCATCGGCAAAAAAGTTGCGTTCCTCGTCGTCGAGCGCAAACTCCAAAAGGCACGGGATCTCCCTACTCTCCCCCGCAAGCGCCGCAATGTACTGCCGCCAGTTGTCTCTCCCCTCCTGCAAGAGGTGGCGATCCCAGCCCGTCCAGTGATACACGTGTACGTTGACAATGCGCTCCCGCAGCAGTTCAAGGCAGTTCAGATTGTCCTCTACGCGCGGGCAGATGGGCTGCCAGTAGGTCTTTATTTGCTCCATACCGATGTCGCGAAGCAACCGATCGGTATGCGCTGCGCCGTCGCTGAGCGTGTTCTGATGGTGCTCAAAGCATACGGTGAGCACATATTTTTTTGCGATCTCGCCGACCTTGCGCATCCGTTCTACAAATTTGATATATTCGGCGTCCGTCGCCTCGTGCCGCCACTTCTCGCCCGCCCAGATCCGCACCGTAGAACAGCCGAGCCGCAGGCACGTTTCCGCCGTCCGCTCAAACTCCCCTTCGAAATCCGAAAACTTCGTGGGCGAATAATAACTCCCGTACGAGTAAATTTTCAAGCCCTCGTCAAAGCAGCGTTTTTTCGCCTCGTTCGCCGCCTCAGGTTTTTCGGGCGGAACGTGGATATCTCCACCCCACTCGATTCCATTGAGGCGGGCGGCTTTACACAGCGCAACGACCTCCGCAATGCTGTGCTTTCGGAACGTAACCGACGTCATGCCCGATAACAACATACTTTTCCCCCCCCCTTTTTTACGCCATGGTGGCAAGCATACTTTCCGTCACTTCGCAGTCCGTCTTTTCGCCGCGGCTGATCCGTCCGAACGCCTCGATCATGCAATCCGCCAGGCGCCCGCCAGGGAGG
>CAMWQK010000048.1 GCA_947176445.1 uncultured Clostridia bacterium
CTCTGCGGCGGCGCGCTCGTCTGCTACTATGTCGCCTGGATCTGTCTCTTTTGTGCAGCTGTGAATGCGGCAGTCTATCTCGCACTTGCGATTTTCCCGTGTGTGGCGTTTCTCGTCTTCGAAGTCGAGCGCAGGAACTTCTTCGCACTTGTCCCGACGGCGGTGTTTTCCATTTTGCACCTTATTTCAAGCTGTATCGCATATTTGGCATAAAAATTTATCATCCGTCAAGTAAAATTGCTTGACGGCTTTCTTTTTTTGTGTTATACTGCGTGGGTAAAGCGAAACTACTTGACGGGGTGCGATATGCAGGATCTGCACTTTTTGCGGCTGTGGGATCTCTACAACGGACTGTTGACGGATACCCAGCGCGAGATCACCAACCTCTATTTCAACTGCGATCTGTCGCTTGCGGAGATCGCCGAGGGGAAGGGGGTCTCCAAGCAGAGCGTCTCCGATTGCTTGAACAAGTGCCGCAAGCAGCTCGAAGAGTACGAAGAGAAGCTGCATTTTTTGAGGACGCTTGCGGAAATCAACCTCGAAAGTTCCTTTCAGTTAACCGACATTTCGAGATGGGCGGAGCGCGTCAAGGCGAAAAACCCGTCGCTTGGCGGTGAGATCGCAGGTTTGGAAGAGATCATAAACCGCGACTATACAGAGGAAGTACAGAAGGCAATCAAAGAAAACGCGGAACTACTCTTATAAGGGGAATGAAATATGGCATTGTTCGGATCGCTGTCCGAGAGGCTCAATCACATATTTTCCAAGCTGACCAAGCGCGGTAAACTCACCGAGCTCGAGATCCGCACGGCAATGCGCGAAGTGCGTATTGCGCTCCTCGAAGCGGACGTCAATATCAAAGTTGCCAAGCAGTTCATTGCCGAAGTTTCGGAGAAGGCGGTGGGGCAGGAAGTGCTCGAATCGCTCAATCCCGCCCAGCAGGTCATCAAGATCGTAAACGACGAGCTGATCGCGCTCATGGGCTCGGGGAACGCCAAACTCGAAGTATCGTCCAAGCCCCCCACAGTCATTCTGATGTGCGGACTGCAAGGCGCGGGAAAGACGACGCTCTGCGGCAAGCTCGCAATGCAGCTCAAAAAGCAGGGCAAGCGTCCGCTCCTCGTTGCGTGCGATATCTACCGCCCTGCGGCGATCGACCAGTTGAAAGTCGTCGGTCAGCGTGCGGGAACGGAAGTGTTCGAAAAGGGCACGCAGGCACCGCCCAAAACCGCAAAACAGGCGGTTGAATATGCAAATAAGATGGGGTACGATACCGTCGTTATAGATACTGCGGGTCGGCTTCATATCGACGATAAGCTCATGCAGGAGCTGGAAGAGATCAAAAAGGCGGTTGACGTGACGGAGATTCTGCTCACGGTCGACGCGATGACGGGGCAAGACGCAGTCAACGTGGCGCAGACGTTCAATGATCGGCTGAACGTGACGGGCGTCATCCTCACCAAGCTCGACGGCGATACGCGCGGCGGCGCGTGCCTCTCCATCAAGGCGGTCACGGGCAAACCCATCAAGTTCATCGGCGTGGGAGAAAAGCTCACCGATCTCGAGCCGTTCTATCCCGACCGTATGGCGTCCCGAATTTTGGGCATGGGCGACGTTCTGTCCCTCATCGAGAAGGCGCAGGAGGCGGTCTCCGAGGCGCAGGTCAAGGAGATGGAGCGCAAGATGCGCGAAAGCAGCTTTACGCTCACCGATTATCTGACGCAGTTCGAGACATTAAAGAAGATGGGCGGCGCGTCCGCGCTCATGAGCATGCTCCCCGGCGCGGGAAAGCTCAAACTCAAAGACGACGACGTAGACGAGAAGCGTATCGAGCGGATCAAGGCGATTATTCTCTCCATGACGCCGCGCGAGCGGGAAAACCCGCAGATCATCAACTCCTCGCGCAAGCGTAGAATTGCACTCGGTTCGGGCACGTCGGTGCAGGATATCAACCAGCTGTTGAAGCAGTTCGAGCAGACAAAACAGCTCATGAAACAGCTGAAAGGTGGAAAGGGAAAAAAGAGGCTCCCTTTCTAAAAAATTCGGATATATGCCGATAAGGCGTATCAAATAGAGAGTAAAAAATTTTTGGAGGAATAACACTATGGTAAAAATGAGACTTGTGAGAATGGGCGACAAGAAGTCCCCTGTGTATCGCATCGTAGTCGTTGACGCGCGCAAGGCAGCAACGGGTGAGTACATCGAGAAGATCGGTTACTACGATCCCAAGACCGAGCCCGCAACGCTCACGGTCGACGTGGAGAAGGCGAAGGATTGGATCGCAAAGGGCGTTCAGCCGACCGAGACGGTGAAGAACCTGCTCGTAAAAGCAGGCGCGCTTGAAAAGTCCGCAAAACTCAGCCCCGCTAAGACCAAGACGAAAAAGAAGAAGTAATTAAAGCAATTCAGTAGCTCCTTTTTCCTCAAACACACCGTAATTTTAAGGAGAACAAAATGTTAGATTTAATTAAGTATCTTGTAGAGCAGTTTGCAGAGGACCGTGCGAATATCGAGTATAAGGTGGAAGAGACGGACGACGCAATCAACGTCACCGTACTTCTCTCCGACTCGGATATGGGAAAGGTCATCGGCAAGCAGGGGAAGATCGCAAAGGCTTTGAGAACGCTCGTCCGCGCGGCAACGCCCAAGGATTCCAAGAAGTACAACGTGGAAATCAAAGAGCGCAGCGCAGAGCAGGAATAAAGTCCGATTGCATTTTAACGCATATGAAAAAGACGGCATATTGCCGTCTTTTTTGTTATCGCATAAAAAAAGTCGGGCGAAGTGCTTCGCCCGACATATGTTTTTTGAAACAGGGTTACTTTACAAGCAGCGTCTTGCCCGTCATCTCTGCGGGAGTGGGAATACCCATCACGTCGAGGAGCGTGGGCGCAAGATCGGCGAGCACGCCGTCCGTGCGGAGTTTGGCGTTCTTGTACTCATTCGAAACAAGCACGACGGGCACGGGGTTGGTGGTGTGCGCCGTGAAGGGCGAGCCGTCTGCCTCTAACAGTTTATCCGCGTTGCCGTGATCGGCAGTGAGGAGCGCGCTTCCGCCCATCGAGAGGATCTTATCCGTCACTTTCTTCACGCACTCGTCTACCGTATGTACGGCTTTGACCGCCGCGGGAATGACGCCCGTATGCCCGACCATGTCGCAGTTAGCGAAGTTCAAAATCATCACGTCGTATTCGCCCGAATCAAGCTCGGAGAGAACGCGCTCGCACACTTCGGGAGCGGACATCTCCGGTTGCAGATCGTACGTCGCGACCTTGGGCGAATTGATGAGCACGCGCACTTCGTTCTTGTTGGGCTCTTCCACGCCGCCGTTGAAGAAGAAGGTGACGTGCGCATATTTCTCCGTCTCGGCAATGCGCAGCTGCTTTTTGCCGAGATTTGCGAGGTATTCGCCGAGTGTGTTGTCCATGCTCTGTTTGGGGAAGGCGATAAGAACGCCCTCGAATGCCGCGTCGTACACGGTGAAGCAGACGTATACGGGGTGCAAAAATCCCGTCTTGCGCTCGAACGCCGTACCCTTGGGTACAATAAATTCCTTCTGGGAGAAGGCGCGGGTGATCTGCCGTGCGCGGTCGGGGCGGAAGTTGAAGAATACGATGGAATCGCCCTCACCAACGAGAGCAACGGGCTTGCCGTTTTCCACAATGTTGGTGGGGAGAATGAACTCGTCGGTCACGCCCTCGTCGTACGACTTTTTCAGCGCGGCGACGGGATCGGTCGCCTGTACGCCCGTGCCGAGCGTGAGCATATCGTACGCCTTTTCCTCACGATCCCAGTTGTTGTCGCGGTCCATTGCGTAGTATCTGCCGCTAAGCGATGCGATCTTGCCGTAGCCAAGCTCTCTCATCTTCGCCTGCAACGCCTCCACAAAGGAAGCGCCCGAAGTGGGGGAGACGTCGCGCCCGTCCATAAAGCCGTGGACATAGGTCTCCTTTACGCCGTGCGCCTTTGCCATTTCGAGCAGGGCGTAGAGGTGGGTGATATGGCTATGTACGCCGCCGTCGGAGAGCAGTCCCCAGAGGTGGAGTTTTTTGTTGTTCTTGACCGCGTTGTCCATCGCGGCAAGCAGGGCGGGATTTTTGAAGAAGTCGCCGTCGTTGATCGCCTTGGTGATCTTGGTGAGATCCTGATAGACGATTCTGCCCGCGCCGATATTGAGGTGCCCGACCTCGGAGTTGCCCATCTGTCCGTCGGGAAGTCCCACGGAGAGCCCGCTCGCGCCGAGCGTTGCGGAGGGGTAGTTTTTCCGAAGTTCGTTCACGTATTTGCTGCCGTCGATGGCGATGGCGTTGCCGTTTGCGTCGGGGTTGAGCCCGTAACCGTCCATAATGATGATTGCATAGGGGGTTTTCTTCATATATGAGACCTCTGTCATTTTTTTTCTATTATTATATACCCATTTTTTGCGTTTGGCAAGCAATGAAAGGGGATTTATTGCGTACAAAAAAAGGATCGGACAAACTGTCCGATCCCCTCATAAAACTTATTTATCGAAGTTGACGATGGTTGCAAAGTCGGGAGCCTTCAGGGACGCGCCGCCGATGAGCCCGCCGTCGATCTCGGGCATTGCCATGAGCGCCTTGCAGTTGCCCGCGTTCATCGAGCCGCCGTACTGAATGCGTACCTTCTCCGCGCACTTGGGGCAGAATACTTCGCCGCACTTCTTGCGGATATAGCCGATCGTCTCGTTCGCCTGCTCGCTCGTTGCCGTCTTGCCCGTGCCGATTGCCCATACAGGCTCGTATGCGATGACGATCTTGGAGATATCGTCGATGCCTTTGAGACCGATCTCGATCTGGCGGTCGAGCACCGCCTCCGTCTTGCCCGTCTCGCGCTCTTCGAGGCTTTCGCCGATGCACACGATGGGAATAAGTCCCGCTTCGAGTGCGGCAAGGGTGCGCTTGTTCACCGTCTCGTCCGTCTCGCCGAAGTACTGGCGGCGTTCGCTGTGCCCGATGATGACGTACTTCACACCGTACTCTTTGAGCATGTTCGCGGAAATTTCGCCCGTGTACGCGCCTTTGATCTCAAAGTGCACGTTCTGTGCGCCGAGCTCGATGTTGCTGCCCTTGATCGCCTCCGCAACGGCGGGGATATCGATGGCGGGAACGCATACGACGACGTCGCAACTTGCGTCCTTCACGTTCGCTTTGAGCGCGTTGACAAGTGCAACGCCCTCGCTTGCGGTGTTGTTCATCTTCCAGTTTCCTGCAATAATCGGTTTACGCATAGGTAAAACTCCTTATAAATAATTTTATATTCGTATTATACCACAAACATATGCCGATTGCAACGCAGGGCAGGAAAAAAATAAAAAATTTATTCGTCTATAAAAGCTGCCCGTCTGCACAAAAAGCAGACGGGCAATATCAGTTTTAAGGGGGTTATGCCTTTTCGTTGAGGCAGGCAATACCGGGAAGCACCTTGCCCTCGAACAGTTCGAGCGATGCGCCGCCGCCCGTCGAGATGTGTGTGATCTTATCGGCAAAGCCGAGCTGTGCGCAAGCCGCCGCGGAGTCGCCGCCGCCGACGATCGTCGTCGCGCCCTGTGCGTCCGCAAGCGCCTGAGCGACTGCGATCGTACCCTTTGCAAGGGTGGGGTTCTCGAACACGCCCATAGGACCGTTCCAGATGACCGTCTTCGCGCTCTTTACCTTGCTCGCAAACAGCGCTCTCGTCTCTTCGCCGATGTCGAGACCCATGCAGTCTGCGGGGATCGTGCCCGCCTTGACCGTATGTACGTCGATGGGTGCGTCGATGGGGTCGGGGAAGTTCTTTGCAACGACGGTATCGACGGGAAGGAGCAGCTCCTTGCCCATTGCCTTCGCCTTTGCGATCATCTCTTTGCAGTAGTCGAGCTTCTCGTCGTCCACAAGGGAAGTACCGATTTCGCCGCCCTGCGCTTTGAGGAAGGTATATGCCATGCCGCCGCCGATGATGAGCGTATCGCACTTTTCAAGCAGGTTGGAGATGACGTTGAGCTTATCGGCAACCTTTGCGCCGCCGAGGATGGCAACGAAGGGGTGCACGGGGTGGTCGAGCGAGTCTGCCATGACGGTGAGCTCCTTCTCGATGAGGAAGCCGCAGACAGCCGTCTTCACAAGCCCGTATTCGACGATCGCCGCCGTGGAAGCGTGCGAGCGGTGCGCCGTACCGAACGCGTCGTTTACATAGATATCGCAGTAGGAAGCGAGCTTTTTGCAGAATTCAAGATCCTTCTTCTCCTCCTCCCAGTGGAAGCGGAGGTTTTCAAGCAGAACGCATTCGCCCTCTTTGCAAGCGGCGACTTTTGCCTGCGCGTCTGCGCCGACAACGTCCTTTGCGAACGTCACCTTGCCGCCGAGCAGCTCGTTGAGGCGAGCGGCAACGGGTGCGAGAGTGAGCTTCTTCGGCTCGTCCTTCTTTGCCTTTTCGATGATAGCTTCTTCCGTCGTCTCGCCGGCTTCTACCTTCTTCTTGTCTTTCTTGTTGAGTTTGACCTCATCCGAGAAGATGGAGTGGGGCTTGCCCATGTGCGAGCAAAGCGTGATCTTTGCACCCTGTTCCATGAGGTACTTGATGGTGGGGAGTGCGCCGATGATGCGGTTTTCGTCGGTGATTGCACCGTCCTTCAT